>NZ_OY730249.1 GCF_963422545.1 uncultured Flavobacterium sp. | reverse complement strand
AAA
Organism: uncultured Flavobacterium sp.; assembly: GCF_963422545.1. Classification (NCBI taxonomy): domain Bacteria; kingdom Pseudomonadati; phylum Bacteroidota; class Flavobacteriia; order Flavobacteriales; family Flavobacteriaceae; genus Flavobacterium; species uncultured Flavobacterium sp. The sequence goes on along the minus strand of NZ_OY730249.1, from coordinate 302,132 downwards.
ATGAAAATGTGCGATTATATCAATCTTTTAGAACAAAAACCAACCAATTACCGCATCTTTCTTTATAACTTAATGAAAGAAGTGCCAACACTAAAAAACGACTTGCTGTGGCCTGATATTGGCTTAAAATTAGTCCGGCAAATGCCAATGCTGTTTTTTGGCGGAGAAAACTCAAGGGTTTTTATGCATTATGATATTGATTATTCGAATATTTTGCATTTTCATTTTCATGGAGAAAAACAATGTATGCTTTTTGCTCCTGATCAGTCTAAATTCATGTACAAAGTACCTCACGCTTTAATCTCGAGAGAAGATATTGATTTTGACAATCCTGATTACGAAAAATTTCCCGCTCTTAAAAATGCCGAAGGTTATATCACTAATCTAAAACATGGTGAAATGTTGTATATGCCAGAAGGTTACTGGCATTATATGAAATACCTGACTCCAGGATTTTCTATGAGTTTAAGGGCTTTTCCTAAAAATATTACTAATTTATCAAAAGCAGTTTATAATGTTTTTATTATGCGCTATTTTGACATTATGATGCGGAAATTTCAAGGTCAAAAATGGATTGATTATAAAAATGAAAAAGCAATTAGTAATACACATGAAAGTTTACAAAAGACTTTTTGAGGGGAAAGAAAAAAGAGGGCTGGAATTTTAAAATTCCAGCCCTCTTTTTTTAAATATTAAAACGATACTTTTTTAGTCGTTACATGACCATTTTCTAAAGTTACTTTTAAAAATAAAATCTGATCTTCTGATTGCAGGTTTGATATTTGTAATTCAGTATTTCCTATTTTCTTTTTATTATAAATCATTTTCCCGGAAACGTCATAAATAACAACTTCATTAAGAGCGTCTTTGAGCGAAGTTATTTTAATGTTTTTATTTTTTACAAAAGCAATAATGTTATCGTCATTTTTTTTCAAAGTCGTCTACTCCTAATTTTTTACCGTATCGTAATACAAAACGATCTGTAAAAGTTCCTATTGCTGTTGTAAAGGTGTAATTACTAGCTCGCAAATCGTGTGTTACACCCAATTTTTTATCTTCGAGGTAAATAGCTTCCGTACTCAAAAGACCATCGGTATGATCTATAGCAATCGTAAAATCACCTGCAATTGCTGATCGGTAACCTAACGGAACAAAATCAGAGTCAAGAAATGGCAAAGCACGTCCCTGAACAACCAATTTTAGATCGCCATTGACACTGTAAAAATCCAGAAATTTATTTGCATCCAAACTAATGCCGTCATAATTTGTATCCCAACCATTTGTTGCGCCTTCAATATAACCTATTAATACTTGTTTGAAAGCTCCTTGTGTATTGGTTAGATTAAGCCAAACCCGATGCCTTTCGAGTTTTGAATTTGTGCTTTTGAAAAACTGACTATTACTTCCCGGAATACGCATCGAATTAGTAAAAACAGCATTTTGTCCTGTTTTTGATTTTACAAAAAAGGCTTGTCCTGCAGCAATGTAACCTAATGGAGGATTCTGATTTCCCGGGGTTGTTGCTCCATCACCTGTCATATCACCTACAATTACACTACCTGATAAATTGTAAATTGCAAAATCATTACTGGTATATGTATAATTACCAGTACCTGTGGCTGCCGGTGGAGAATTATGTGTCCAAAAATATAAAGTCCCATAGATATTTGCTGTATTGTCAACGATAAATTGATCTGCATAAATTGCAGAAGGATATGGATTTCCGATTAAGCTCCATTTTTCAGCTGCTACTAAACTAACAGCATATGGCCCATTATTAGGAACGCCTATAAAAGTCGCATTATAAACCGAAGGAATAGCAGTGTCATAACTTTGTGGGGCCCTGATATTATATCCAACGCAAGGTACCATTGGTGCGGCTCCATTATAAATTGTTATCCATTTATTATTCAAAGGATTATACTTGCTATACTTATCTCCCAAAGTATTAGGTGACAAATCATACAAAGTAAAATCCGGAGTACGTGTAACAGGTGAAGTCCAATAGGTAAAATCGTAACGACGTACCGGAGTAGTGTTACGTTTATAAATGATATTTCCTGTATTAGTTGTATTATTTACCTGAAGTAAACTAGCACCGTCTTCAAAGGTTAAAGTTCCGCCGTCATTGTTTACTGAGCTCTGAATAGTTAGTGTCTGATTAGATTTTACAGTAACATTAACTCCCGGATGAACAATACACGAACATGCACTTAAATCACCATTTGCTACATAATTTCCGGCAAACTCAACACTATCAGTGCTTATAGGCGGGCTTCCTTTTGACCAGGTTAAACCATTCCAAATGTTTATTATCGGGGAAGTAATCTCAATGCCTGCCGTAGGTAATGAAGGGCAATTTGTAACATCCTGAATAGTAAAAAAGTAAGTTCCCGGTGCCAAATTAGTAACTGTATAAGTAGTTCCTGAACCCGTATAGCTTTGCGAAGATGTACCACTTTGATTAATAATCCAATCAGATGCAGGGAGCAAACCGCTAAAAGGTATACTGCCTGTCGCGTTAACGCAAGTTGGTTGCACTGGAGTTCCCGGCACTGGTGTAGTTGGTCTTGAATTAACGGTTATAGTTGCTGAGCTTCCTGTAAAACTACTGCTTCTTGCACAAGTAGTATTTGTGTCTGTAACAGAAACTAATGTATAGGTTGTTGTACTTGTAACTGGTGTTATGAATGTTGCAAAAGGCGTTCCGCTTACAACACTGTTTGCTGTACGATTTGCTGTTCCGTCATTGTAAACAACCGTATATGGACCTGTACCGGCTGTGGCTGTAAATGTTAATTGTCCTGCACCTGTTGCACAAAAAGGACCGTTTGCCGACAAACTTCCTTGTGGTAACGGATTAACGGTTATCGCTGCTGAGCTTCCTGTAAAACTACTGCTTCTTGCACAAGTAGTATTTGTGTCTGTAACAGAAACTAATGTATAGGTTGTTGTACTTGTAACTGGTGTTGTGAATGTTGCAAAAGGGGTTCCGCTTACAACACTGTTTGCTGTACGATTTGCTGTTCCGTCATTGTAAACAACAGTATAAGGACCTGTACCGGCTGTAGCTGTAAATGTTAATTGTCCGGCACCTGTGGCACAAAAAGGTCCATTTGCTGATAAACTTCCTTGTGGTAACGGATTAACGGTTATCGCTGCTGAGCTTCCTGTAAAACTACTGCTTCTTGCACAAGTAGTATTTGTGTCTGTAACAGAAACTAATGTATAAGTTGTTGTACTTGTAACTGGTGTAACCGCAGTTGCGAAAGGGGTTCCGCTTACAACACTGTTTGCTGTACGATTTGCTGTTCCGTCATTGTAAACAACGGTATACGGACCCGTACCCGCTGTAGCTGTAAATGTTAATTGTCCGGCGCCTGTGGCACAAAATGGACCATTTGCCGATAAGCTTCCTTGTGGTAGTGGATTAACAGTTATCGTTGCTGAGCTTCCTGTAAAACTACTGCTTCTTGCACAAGTAGTATTTGTGTCTGTAACAGAAACTAATGTATAGGTTGTTGTACTTGTAACTGGTGTTATGAATGTTGCAAAAGGGGTTCCGCTTACAACACTGTTTGCTGTACGATTTGCTGTTCCGTCATTGTAAACAACGGTATACGGACCCGTACCCGCTGTAGCTGTAAATGTTAATTGTCCGGCGCCTGTTGCACAAAATGGACCATTTGCCGATAAACTTCCTTGTGGTAATGGATTAACGGTTATAGTTGCTGAACCTCCTGTAAAACCCGTACTTCTTACACAACTAAGGGCACCAGTAACAGAAACTAATGTATAGGTTGTTGTACTTGTAACTGGTGTTGTGAATGTTGCAAAAGGGGTTCCGCTTACAACACTGTTTGCTGTACGGTTTGCTGTTCCGTCATTGTAAACAACGGTATATGGACCTGTACCGGCTGTCGCTGTAAATGTTAATTGTCCGGCGCCTGTGGCACAAAAAGGTCCGTTTGCCGATAAACTTCCTTGTGGTAATGGATTGACAGTTATCGTTGCTGAGCTTCCTGTAAAACTACTGCTTCTTGCACAAGTAGTATTTGTGTCTGTAACAGAAACTAATGTATAGGTTGTTGTACTTGTAACTGGTGTAGTGAATGTTGCAAAAGGGGTTCCGCTTACAACACTGTTCGCTGTACGATTTGCTGTTCCGTCATTATAAACAACGGTATAAGGACCTGTACCGGCTGTAGCTGTAAAGGTTAATTGTCCTGCGCCTGTTGCACAAAATGGACCATTTGCCGATAAACTTCCTTGCGGCAGTGGATTGATAGTTATAGTCGCTGAGTTTCCTGTAAAACTACTGCTTCTTGCACAAGTTGTGTTTGTGTCTGTAACAGAAACTAATGTATAAGTTGTTGTACTTGTAACTGGTGTTGTGAATGTAGCAAAAGGGGTTCCGCTTACAACACTGTTTGCTGTACGATTTGCTGTTCCGTCATTGTAAACTATTGTATAAGGACCTGTACCGGCTGTCGCTGTAAATGTTAATTGTCCGGCGCCTGTTACACAAAAAGGTCCATTTGCCGATAAACTTCCTTGGGGCAATGGATTGATAGTTATAGTCGCTGAGTTTCCTGTAAAACTACTGCTTCTTGCACAAGTAGTATTTGTGTCTGTAACAGAAACTAATGTATAAGTAGTTGTACTTGTAACTGGTGTTGTGAATGTTGCAAAAGGCGTTCCGCTTACAACACTATTTGCTGTACGATTTGCTGTTCCGTCATTGTAAACAACGGTATAAGGACCTGTGCCCGCTGTCGCTGTAAATGTTAATTGTCCGGCGCCTGTGGCACAAAAAGGGCCGTTGGCACTTAAACTTCCTTGTGGTAATGGATTGACTGTAACGGTTGTTGCTGTAGAGTTTAATACACTACAAATACCGCTTTGTACCACTGCTCTAAATTCTGTAGTTTCTGTAAGTGCTCCTGAAGTATATGTTGTTGCTGTGTTTACAATTGGGGTCCAGGTTGAAAACGGGGTTATTGAAAATTCCCATCGTACAACTGAACCTGTATTTCCTGTCAATGACAAAAGTGCACTTGTTGCTCCGTTGCAAATTGTAGTACCTCCACTAACTGATCCTTGTACTGTCACTGGAGAAATTGTTACATTCGTAGTAATTCCCGTAATTGCAGAGGTACAAACTCCAGAGGTTAATCCGGTAACGGTAATTGAGCTTGTACCTGCAGTTGTTAAGCCTACGGCTGTAAAACTTCCTGTACCAGCACTGTTTACTGTCATTGAGGCCGTTAATCCTGTAGCAGCCGGTGTACCACGACTATATGTTACGGTATAAATACCAGCAGGCAATAATGCTGCACTAGCTGTTACTGTAACTAATGATGTTGGTGATGTAATACAAACGTTATCTGCCGATATCCCTGTAATATTATAAGTTGGACAAGTATAAGTAACAATCACTTGTCCGTGGGCACCTGAACCACCTGCTTGTGCAGAATTTAATCCCGTATGCAATGCACCACTACCGCCGCCGCCAGGTGGATTCCCGTTATTTCCCGGTCCATTGCCTAATAACGCGGTCGAAAGACTTGCTCCTCCTGTACCTCCACCAGCACCACCGGCAGTACCACCGGCACCAGATGAAAGCCCCGCACTTAGCAAGGCAGCACTTCCATTTCCTCCATTTGCACCTGAGGCTGTTGAAATAGAACCTATCGAATCACTGCCTAATCCACCTGCTCCGCCGGGTGCCGCAGCTGCTGATGTATGTGCTGTACCTCCTACTCCGCCCACTGCTAAAATAACGCCTTCAAAACCTTGTATTGTTGAACTGCCTCCTGATACTACTGTAGAAGTTGTTCCCGTGGTCGCTGTAGCTACTTTAATGCTTAATGGCACTCCTGATAATGGATTAACCGTTATAAGACCATGTGCATATGCTCCGCCTCCGCCTCCGCCTCCGCTTCTTCCGTTAAGTAAACCAGAATTACTAGCACCTCCGCCAGCACCACCGGCACCCCATGCCTGAATGTCCATACTAACAATTCCTGCCGGAATAACAACTGATCCATCAGCTGTAAATGTGTGTGGTGGCTGAGCCCATAATGAAGTGTATATAAAAAACAAAACTAAAGTTAGCTTAAGCTTTGCAAGCATGAACAACTTTCTATTTTGTTCAGTAAGCGGCGAATGTTCGCTTAAAAATGGAAGAGAAACCAAAATTTCAAGTAATTTTTTTTTCATAATAAGGCCTTTAAACAATTAAAAAAAAATCTATAATCAAATAAGAATCCTTTTAAAAAAATTTCAAATACCATGTAAGCGAAACAGGAACGTGAAAAAACGCTCTGAAACCTGAAAAAAATGAAGAAATAAACGTTTAAGTACTTTTTTGTTTATTTAATTGGTATTTAAAATTAACAATCAGTATTTAGGCGAATAAAAAACTAAAAAAATGATTCTAGTTTTTAATGGGAGTTAGTAAAAGTGTATTACAACTGGCTTTTATGTATGTTCATCGATTAAAACCTATAACAAGGTACGATTTTATTTACATCCAACAACTGTTTTTACTGAAAGAATAATATTTTAACACTTTATGGCTAACCCAATCAACTTTAAATCAGAATATTAATCTTAAAAACCAAGCAAACATAGGCTTTCACAAAAAAAATCCATTCCGTAAAACACGGAATGGATTTTTAAAATTTAAAAAACAGTATGATTAGAATACAATTTTTCTAGAGATCGAATATCCGTTATCTAAGATTACTTTTACCAACAAAATCTGATTGCTAAATTGTAAATCTAATATCTGCAATTCAGTATTCCCTATATTCTTTTTATCATAAAGCATTTTTCCGGAAATATCATAAATCACAACTTCTTCAAGAGCTTCTATAGTTGATGTTACTTTAATGTTTTTATCTTTTACAGAAACAAAAACATTATTATCAATATTTTCAACAAAGTCTCCAGTTCCAAGAGTTTTCTTAGTATAGCTAATGGTAAAACGATCTGTAAAAGTTCCTATCGCAGTTGTAAAAGTATAATTACCTACTCTTAAATCCTGTACAATCCCTGTTACTTTATCTTCTAAATAAATTGCCTGATTATTATTAAATAACCCGTCAACATGATTGATTGCAATGGTAAAATTACCTGCAACTGTAGTTTTATATCCTAACGGAACTCGATCTATATCCTGAAATGGTAAAGCGCGACCCTGAACAGTAAGCTTTGTAGCATCATTAATACTGTAAAAATCTATAAAACTATTAGCATTCATTGTCTGAGCATCATAATTAATATCCCAGCCGTTTGTCGCACCTTCTATATAACCCACCAAAATTTGTTTGAAAGCTCCCTGAGTATTACTTAAATCCAGCCAAATACGGTTTTTCTCTATAGCTTTTACTTGTGCTGTTTTGTAAAACTGATTATTACTTCCACCAATACGCATGTCATTTGTAAACTTAACAAGTTGTGTTCCTGAACCCTGCATAAAGAATCCCTGGCAAGAAGCTATCATACCAGTTGGCGGTGGCCCGTAAGTTCCGTCAGGTAATTTTGCTCCAGTTGAAGTTCCTCCTGTTAAACTAAAAACAGCAAAGTCATTACTAGTATATGCATAAGTACCGGTACCGGTGGCTGCCGGTGGAGAATTATGTGTCCAGAAGTATAATGCTCCCACATTTACTGATGCAGCCTGATTGATAAGAATAAATTTCTCCCCATCTATTGCTGATGGATAAGGATTTCCTATTAAACTCCATTTTGTATCATAAACCTGAACTGAATAATCTCCGTTATTAGGTACACCTGTAAACGTTGCTGTATAAATTGCAGCAATAGTAGTTGAATAAGGTTGAGGAGCTCTCACCCAGTAACCAACTGCTGGTACCATTACTTGTGTTCCATTTATACTATATACCCATGATCCTGTTTGTGGATTATAACTCGCATATTTATCAAATAATGTATTTGGTGATAAGTCATGAAGTGTGTAAGGTGTAATACTATTTGTTATTGGTGTTGACCAGTAAGTAAAGTCATAGCGACGAACTGGTGTCGTATTTCGTTTGTAAATAATGTTTCCTGTGTTAATTACACTGTTTAATTGATATAAACTGGCACTATCCTCAAATGTTAAACTAGTTCCCGCTCCGGCATCAACAATAAGTCCATTATCAAGGATTAAAGTATTCCCTGAATTTATTGTTACTTTTTTTCCTGCATCAACCTTACATGAACAACCTTTTAAATCTCCCACTGATTGATAATCCTCAGCAAATTCAATACTTTCAGTTGATGTACTTGTTGGTGCGATTCCTTTTGACCATCCTAGGCTTGGGCCTCTCCAAATATTTGTTTCAGAAGCTTTTATTTCTACATTATTTACAGTTACCGGACAATTATCTCCATATTGAACTGTAAAGCTATAAATCCCGGGAGCTAAATTAGTAATTGTATATGGATCTGTACTTCCTACATAAGATGTTGACACTGGGCCATTCTGTTGGATCGTCCAAGTTGGCGTTGTTGACGTCGTAATAGGTAAACCGCTAAGGGAAATACTTCCTGTTGATGTAACACATGTAGGTTGTATAATATTAAACACCGTTGGTAAGGTCAAGAAAGGTTTCACTGTAACTGTCGTTCCTGCAGAGGCAAGACTTTGACAACCTGATGCGTTTGTTACCTGAACAGAATAAGTTCCGGATGTAGTTACCATTATACTTTGTGTAGTTGCACCTGTTGACCATAAATAACTTGATCCGGCACTAGAAGTTAAAGTAACACTATCTCCTTCGCAAAATGTTGTTGGTCCGCTTGCTGATATTGTTGGAGTTGCAGGTTTTGGATTAACTGTAACTGTCGTTGCTGCAGAAGCAAGACTTAGACAACCCGATGCGTTTGTTATCTGAACTGTATAACTTCCTGAGGCCGATACAACTATGCTTTGCGTAGTTGCTCCTGTTGACCATAAATAACTTGTTCCCGCACTAGATGTTAGGGTAACATTACCACCTTCGCAAAATGTGGTTGATCCGCTTGCTGATATTATTGGAGTAGCTGGTTTCGGATTAACTGTAACTGTAGTTGCTGCAGAGGCAAGACTTTGACAACCAGAGGCGTTTGTTATCTGAACGGTATAACTTCCTGAGGCCGATACAACTATACTTTGTGTAGTTGCTCCTGTTGACCATAAATAACTTGATCCGGCACTAGAAGTTAAGGTAACACTGCCTCCAGAACAAAATGTGGTTGATCCGCTTGCTGATATTGTTGGAGTCGCAGGTTTCGGATTAACTGTAACTGTTGTTGCTGCAGAGGCAAGACTTTGACAACCTGATGCGTTTGTTATCTGAACGGTATAACTTCCAGAGGCCGATACAACTATGCTTTGCGTAGTGGCTCCTGTTGACCATAAATAACTTGTTCCCACACTAGAAGTTAAGGTAACACTGCCTCCAATACAAAATGTGGTTGATCCGCTTGCTGATATTGTTGGAGTAGCAGGTTTCGGATTAACTGTAACTGTAGTTGCTGCAGAGGCAAGACTTTGACAACCTGATGCGTTTGTTATCTGAACGGTATAACTTCCAGAGGCCGATACAACTATGCTTTGCGTAGTTGCTCCTGTTGACCATAAATAACTTGTTCCCACACTAGAAGTTAAGGTAACACTGCCTCCAATACAAAATGTGGTTGATCCGCTTGCTGATATTGTTGGAGTAGCAGGTTTCGGATTAACTGTAACTGTAGTTGCTGCAGAGGCAAGACTTTGACAACCTGATGCGTTTGTTATCTGAACTGTATAACTTCCTGATGCCGATACAACTATGCTTTGCGTAGTGGCTCCTGTTGACCATAAATAACTTGTTCCCGCACTGGAGGTTAAGGTAACACTGCCTCCTGAACAAAATGTGGTTGATCCGCTTGCTGATATTGTTGGAGTAGCAGGTTTCGGATTAACTGTAACTGTCGTTGCCGCAGAGGCAAGACTTTGACAACCTGATGCGTTTGTTATCTGAACTGTATAACTTCCAGAGGCTGATACAACTATACTTTGTGTAGTTGCTCCTGTTGACCATAAATAACTTGATCCGGCACTAGAAGTTAAGGTAACACTGCCTCCAGAACAAAATGTGGTTGATCCGCTTGCTGATATTGTTGGAGTAGCAGGTTTCGGATTAACTGTAACTGTCGTTGCCGCAGAGGCAAGACTTTGACAACCAGATGCGTTTGTTACCTGAACGGTATAACTTCCTGAGGCCGATACAACTATGCTTTGTGTAGTTGCTCCTGTTGACCATAAATAACTTGTTCCCGCACTAGAAGTTAAGGTAACACTGCCTCCAATACAAAATGTGGTTGATCCGCCTGCTGATATTGTTGGAGCTGCAGGATTCGGATTAACTGTAACTGTAGTTGCTGTAGAGGCAAGACTTTGACAACCAGAGGCGTTTGTTATCTGAACTGTATAACTTCCTGAGGCCGATACAACTATGCTTTGTGTAGTTGCTCCTGTTGACCATAAATAACTTGTTCCTGCACTAGAAGTTAAGGTAACACTGCCTCCAGTACAAAATGTGGTTGATCCACTTGCTGATATTGTTGGAGTAGCTGGTTTAGCATTAACTGTAACTGTCGTTGTCGCAGATGCTGGACTTAGACAACCTGATGCGTTTCCAACCTGAACAGTATAACTTCCTGATGTAGTTGCAACTATACTTTGCGTAGTTGCTCCTGTTGACCATAAATAACTTGTTCCCGCACTGGAAGTTAAGGTAACACTGCCTCCAGAACAAAATGTGGTTGGTCCGCCTGCTGATATTGTTGGAGCCACCGTAGGTTTCGAATTAACGGTAACTGAAATAGTTTTAGAATTAGTATAAGGGCTCCCGCCGTAAGTAGTTGTATAAGTAAGTTTTGCATCATAAGTCCCAAGTATAGCACTTGCAAAAGATACTACAGATTGTTTATCAGGATATTTCGTAAATGATGCTGAACCGGAAGGTTTTATATCCCACCACCAATTCATCGCATTTGCATCGCCAACTGCCCCCATTTTATCTGCTGTAAAAGTGAGTGCATCCCCTTCGCAGGCGGGTGCGCTACTTGTTGGATTAGCTTGCAATGTTCCTCCTGCATTGTTGAGTTCTGTAAAAGTATATTGAGAATTACCACCACCTGCACAAACAGCAAACTTGACTGTATCTATATAAATTGCGACATTATTATTACACGTCCCTGTATCATCGATTTTACCCGGACTATTAATAGCTATATTGGTTCCTGCAGGAAAAGTAACAGAATCCTTATTGCTAATAGTCCCAAAACCCAATGTGCCATTAATAATTACATTAAGAGTACCTGAAGAAGTCGTTACTATTTGATCTCCGCTAATTATTAATGTACCATTTATAGTTATAGATTTTGCCGAAACATTACTATTCATTGTTATGGTAGATCCAGAAGCTATAATAACATCATCATTTATTGTAGGCACAACCCCGCCCACCCATGATGATGTAGAAGACCAATTTCCTGTTCCTGTACTTGTTATCGTTGCTCCATTTGCAAATCCAAAACAAAATAGTATTAAAAAAATAAAAAGTAGTTTTCTGTTCATGACATGTAGATTTAAAATTCAACAGTAGATTTTTGATGCAATTTTTACTCTAAAAGCTGCTAAAAAAATGCGCTTTTTTTTATCTTCTATCTCAGGGTTTTTTAATTCCTTTTTTAAGCCTAATTTTTACCCTAAAATGCCATAAACAATTTACAATTTTCCACTAACTAAATCTAAATCAACACCTTATATTTTGGTCAAAAAACCACGTTTTTATTATTTTAAGTTATTTCTCATAAAAAAAAATTTTTATGTAATTCATCATTTAAAAAATGTAACTCATCTGATAAATTAAATATGTTATTTTCAGTTATTTCATCAAAATATAACGATTTGAAAAAAAATATGTTAAAATTTAAATTTAACATCAAAAAAAGCGTCAGGTCAAGTCCATTTGGCTAAAATTTATTTCAAAAAAAAAGCCATTTCAAAACAAGAAATGGCTTTAAAAACATAAGTTAAATAGTACTAAAATATAACTTTATGAGTCGTATTTGAACCGTTCTCCAAAGTTACTTTTATCAATAAAATTTGATTTTGGGAAGACAGATTTTCGATTGAAAATTTACTGTTTTTAATCTCCTTTTTTTGGTAAATTTCTCTTCCTAAAATGTCAAAAATAGAAATATCTTTAATGCTATTTTTTACAGCATTTACCTCAATACTTTTTTTGTTTACAAAAACAATAATTCTATTTGCTTCTGCTTCAAAATTATTTGTTTTTAAGTTTTCATTAAAAAAACACAAAACAAAACGATCGTTAAAAGTTCCTTTTTGGGTACTAAACAAATAAGGTCTTTCTTTTAAATTATGAATAATTTTCAAATCTTTATCTTTAATGAAAACATCTACATCATCAAACAATACATCATTACTATCAATACTAAAACTATAATTCCCCTCGACGCCCATTTTATACCCTAAAACAATTGAATCTTTTGGTGAAAAGGGCAAGGCTCTACCTTGTATTACTAACTTCTTATTTTCGATAATACTGTAAAAATCCACAAACTGATTTCCGCTCAACACTTCTGCGTCATAATTGTCGTCATAAAAATCTGTTGCTCCATTTATATAGCCTACTAAAATTTGCTTAAAAGCTCCTTCATTATTTTTCAGATTCAACCAAATCCTATGCTTTTCACGTATACCTTTATTTGCTTCTTTACCCTCTTTAGCAGGTTTAAAAAAGGATGTGTTTCTTCCGCGAATCCGCATTTTGTTTGTAAATTCTACTGTTCCTAAGCTCTTACTCTTTAGAAAAAAAGACTGTCCTGCCGCAATTGTTCCATCAGGTTTTGTTGTAGTAACACCTAAAGAAGTTGCAGAGGTACCAACACCTCCAAGCAAATTAAAAGTTGCAAAGTCGTCAGCCGTATATTTTAAATTGGTCACGGGTGTGTTATGAGTCCAGAAATAGAGAACGCCTTTTATTTTTGAAGTATTATCAGTCAAAAAAGTGTCGGCATCAACTGCTGATGGGTAAGGATTACCAACTAAGCTAAAACCATTGTCAGTCTCTAAATTAATTTCAACTTTTCCATTATTTGGTACTCCCTTAAAAGTAGCTTCAAATGCAGAACGCTCCGTAGTTGAAAACTCTTGCGGCGCTCTGATACTATATCCTTTGCCAACGATCATACTGTTTGAAGGCGCCTCAACTTTCCAAGCGTCAGCCAAACCGTCATAAGATTTATATTTATCAAACAAAGTAGTTGGAGAAACATCTATCAATTTTTGATTTTCAACTGGAGATGACCAATAAACAAAATCATACCTTAACATCGGTTTTACTTTTCTTTTAAAATATATAATTCCGGTATTAATCATATCATCATCCGATTGATACAAGCTGGCTGAATCTTCTAAGACCAGCGTTCCTAAACCTAAGTATGAAAATTCGATCCCTAAAGTATTCCCGCTTAAAAGCGTTACTGTCTTTCCTTCATCAATAGAACAACTACAAACGTTTGCTGCTGTGAGAGAAGTAAAATTTTCTTTAAAAAATAACTCTTTTCCACCTGATGGAAGACCATTACTCCAAAAAGATCCATTCCAAATTGTTGAATCCAAACATAGTTTTAAACGTGCAATTCTATGTTTTGAAATTCCTGAAACCGAATTAAAATTCCCTCCAATTAATACTCTGTAATCAGACGTAAAACTCATCGAAGAAAGACTATTATTTAGAGGTGCATAAAAGGAAGCATCATAACTGCCCGTTTTCAATAATCGTATTAATCGTGAAGAAACTGAATTTTTATAAGTTCCGGAAAAAGCTCCTCCAACCAAAATCCTATCATCAGGCTGAACTAGAATACTACGAACATCACCTTTACTAAAACCGGTACCAGACTCAAAAGTTGCATCCAGACTTCCGTCAGGATTTAGCCGAAGAATCCGTTTTTGAGAAATTCCATTATAGTTTACAAATGAACCGCCTACAATAATTTTTTCATCTGATTGTAACGCAATTGCATATACATAATTATCAAAACCTCTACCAATATTAAAACCGTAATCAATACTTCCGTTTGAATTCAGTCGAACTAAACGGGCGAAAGTATTATCATTAAAACTATTAAATCTTCCTGCCACCAAAATTTTTCCATCAGGCTGAATCAAAATAGCTTCAATAGTAACATTAGCCCCAAGACCAACATTAAAACTAGTATCCCGAGAACCATCTGGCAATAATCTAATTATCCTTCCTATGTCCTTTGAACCATTATACGTAATAAAATTGCCCGCTACTATTATTTTTTCATCTGATTGAATTGCGATTGCAGATACTTGACCATTGAATCCTGTACCTATATTAAATGAAGCATCAATTGTTCCGTCAGCTAAAATCCGAACAATACGATTACAGTTAATATCATTATACTTCGTAAAATTCCCTCCAAAAACAATTTTTCCATCTGATTGTAATACCCCAGATTTAATGAGATTATTGGCGCCTGACTTACCCGAGTTAAAAGTGGGATCAGAAAATCCATTATCTAAAAGCCGGGTAATTCTAAAAGTAGGAACGCCATTAAACTTTGTAAAACTTCCAAAAACCATTGTTTTATTATTCTCTAATGGTAAAATTTTTAAAACTGAACTATCAAAACCAACTCCTGCCGCCAAATAACTGCTATCATGTTCCCCATCTGCAGTAACTTTTGCCAATTTGCCTTGATTTAGTCCATCAAACGTTAAAAAAGTGCCACCAATATGCCAAGATCCTTCTGAATCATTATTTAACGCTAAAACAGATGCATTACCAGGACCTGATCCCATATCAAAATCTGTTTTCAAAGTTCCGTCAGAATTTAAAAGAAGTACTCTATTTATATGGTCACCATTATAGAAACCGGTAAAAGATCCTCCCACCATTATTTGCCCCAAAAAATCTAATTTGATTATTTGTACAGTACCAGCACTTATACCGGAACCAGATAAAAAACTATTGTCTATACTTCCGTTTTCATTAATACGAATAATTCTGTTGGCGTTAACTTCATTATAAATCGTAAAACTTCCTCCCAGAATAACTTTACCATCGGCTTGAACTGCCATAGCATTGACATCATCGTTAAAACCCGTTCCTATATTAAAGGTTGTATCTATACTCCCATCAGAATTTAAACGTACAATTCTATTGCTCGCAACTCCATTAAATGAACTAAAATTTCCAGAGATCAGTATTTTTCCATTTGATAAAACTCTCGCATTTGTTATGTTTACTGACGAACCAACACCTGTGATAAAAGCAGGATCTAAAGCTCCGTTAGGAAGAAGCCGCGCAATTCTGTTAACTGTGACATTATTGTATTTTGAAAAATTGCCTACAATAATAATTTTACCATCAGATTGTAGACAAATGTTATAAACAATATCTTTCACCGAACCAATAGAAGTAAAAAATGTCTCATCATAAGTTCCATCTGCATTTAAACGAATAAGCCCGCCTGAACTGATGCCATTGTAAGATGTAAAACTCCCTCCAATTATTATTTTACCATCAGGTTGAATATGTGAAGCATATACTTTGCCATTAAAACCTTTACCTGTACTAAAACTTTCATCAATAGTACCATCCGGTTTTAAGCGTGTTAAATAAGAAACAGGGATTCCGTTAAGACCCGAATAATCTCCTCCAACAATAAGATTTTCATCTGATTGCATTGATAAAGTCCGAACTGTATTATCGAAACCATCTCCGTTTATTCCATCATCAAACGTGTTAAAAGTAATATCAACTTTGCCTTGTTGTGCATAAAGCTCCAGACTAAACGTCGAACTAATTAAAATTAACGAACAAAATATTTTTCTAATCAAAATCTAAAATTTCAGGTTATTACTATTTGTAAGAATAAACCGAAATATAAAATTCTTCTCAAAGAACTACAATACCCACTTTAGGTGATATTTACTGTTATATAGAAATAAAAAAATCCATTCCGCAAAACGGGAATGGATTTTTATAATTTATGGTATAAAACACAAAATTAATTTACATCATTTATTGAAATATAACTTTCTTGGTAGTCGTAAAATCATTGTCCAAAACAACTTTTACCAATAAAACCTGATTACTTGATTGTAAATTTGTTATTTGCAATTCAGTTGTTCCAACTTTCTTTTTGTTATAAAGAAGGTTTCCTGTAATGTCATAAATAGTAACTTCTTTAATAGTTTCTTTAGTAGAAGTTACTTTAATAGCTTTTTCATTTACAGAAACAAAGACACTGCTATCAAGATTTTCAAAATCACCGGTTCCAAGAGTTTTCTTCGTATAACTAAGAATAAAACGATCGACAAAAGTTCCTATTGCGGTTGTGAATGTATAATTACCTGCTCGCAAATCTGTAACAATACCAGTTGTTTTATCTTCAAGATAAATTGCCTGCTTGTCAAATAATCCATCTACGCGATCTATAGCAATTGTAAAATCACCAGCAACTGTAGTTTTATATCCTAACGGAACCTTGTCTGTATTTTCAAATGGTAACGCACGCCCCTGTATAGCTAGCTTACTTGCATCATTAATACTGTAGAAATCTATAAAACTATTACCATTCATTGTAACAGCATCATAATTAATATCCCAACTGTTTGTAGCACCTTCTATATAACCAACCAAAATTTGTTTGAAAGCATTCTGGCTATTAGTTAAGTTTAGCCAAATACGATTTTTCTCAAGAGTATTAGATTTAGATGTTTTGTAAAACTTATCATTTTGTCCATCAATACGCATAGCGTTTGTAAACATAACATCATTTGGTCCTGAAGCGTTCATAAAGAACCCCTGACATGCTGCTATTTTACCAGTTGGCGGTGGCCCGAAAGTTCCGTCAGGTAATTTTGCTCCTCCTGTTCCTGTTCCTCCAGATAAAGTATAAACAGCAAAATCATTACTAGTATATGCATAAGTACCAGTACCAGTGGCAACTGGAGAAGAATTATGTGTCCAGAAATAAAGTGCTCCTACATCTACAGATGGAGTAGCGTCGTGATTCATAGTAATGAATTTCTCTGCATCAACTGCCGATGGATAAGGGTTTCCTATTAAACTCCATTTTGTAGCGTGAACTTGAACTGCATAATCCCCGTTGTTAGGTACACCTTTAAAAGTTGCTGTATAAACTCCTGAAACTGTAGTAGAATAAGGTTGCGGAGCTCTCACCCAGTAACCAATACCAGATGTCATTACTTGTGTTCCGTTTATACTATATACCCATGATCCTGTTAATGGATTATAACTAGCATATTTATCAAACAATGTATTTGGGGATAGATCATGTAATGTATAAGGCTGAGCGCTGTTTGTTATTGGCGCTGACCAATAGGTAAAATCATAACGACGAACTGGTTCTGTATTTCTAAGATAAGTAATATTTCCTGTATTGACAGCATTAGTTGTTTGTACTAAACTGGCACTATCATTAAAAACCAAAGATCCGGAAGCACTAACTATTACACTGCCTACCACTTTTAAAGTATTTGAGCTATTTACTGTTAACGAACCATTATTACCAACATTAACTGCATATGCATTTGCAGTAACTCCAGTCCCCTGAACAGTTGGAGCATTAGGGAGTCCTGAAACATCTGGTATTAAAATACAATCTGATGCTGTTGGAACTGTTGCAGTGTTCCAGTTTGCCGGGTTATTCCAGTTTCCATCTGCATTTCCTGTCCATACTATAGAAACAGCAGCATTTATAACAACTGCTGAAGAAATTAATGATGTACAAGTATTAGAATTTTCTACCGTAAAAAAATAGGTTCCCACAGCAAGATTCTGCACTGTATAAGTTGATCCGGTACTAGAATATGTAGCAGGAAATGAACCACTTTGTGTAATTTTCCATGTACCAGTTGCCGGTAAATTACTCAATACAACACTACCTACTTGTGAAGCACATGTTGGCTGTGTTGGAGTTCCCGGGGTTGGGGTTGATGGTGATGGGTTTACTGTAATTGTTAATGCATTTGATGTAGCAGGATTTCCTGTCACACAAGCAGCATTAGATGTCATAGCACAAGTTACAATATCTCCATTTGTCAAAGCCGCATTTGTATATGTCGCTGAATTACTCCCTACATTAGTACCATTTAATTTCCATTGATAAAATGGAGCACTTCCTCCATTAGCAGGTGTTGCAGTGAAAGTTACAGACGTTCCCGAACAAATAGTTGTCGATGGTGAAACTGCAATACTTACACTTACAGGTAAATTTGGATTTATTGTTACCGATTGTTGCGCCGATTTAGTTCCTCCACAACCGCCTGTAATTGTATAAATAATATTAGCTGTTCCTGCTGAAACTCCCGTCACCAATCCTGATGCATTAACCGTAGCAATAGCAGTATTACTGCTGCTCCATGCTCCAGTACCTCCTGATAAAATAACTGTATTTGCACTATATGTAGCTGTACCACCAATACACAATGGAGATGTTCCTGTAACGGAAACAATACTCGCATTTGGGTTTATTGTTACCGATTGTTGTGAACTAACCGTTCCTCCACAACCGCCTGTGATAGTATAAATAATATTAGCTGTTCCTGCTGAAACTCCTGTCACCAATCCTGATGCATTAACCGTAGCAATAGCAGTATTACTGCTGCTCCATGCTCCAGTACCTCCTGATAAAACAACTGTATTTGCACTATATGTAGCTGTACCACCAATACACAATGGAGATGTTCCCGTAACGGAAACAATACTCGCATTTGGATTTATTGTTACCGATTGTTGCGCCGATTTAGTTCCTCCACAACCACCTGTGATAGTATAAATAATATTAGCTATTCCTGCTGAAACTCCCGTCACCAATCCTGATGCATTAACCGTAGCAATAGCAGTATTACTGCTGCTCCACGCTCCCGTACCTCCTGATAAAACAACTGTATTTGCACTATATGTAGCTGTACCACCAATACACAATGGAGATGTTCCTGTAACGGAAACAATACTGGCATTTGGGTTTATTGTTACCGATTGTTGTGAACTAACCGTTCCTCCACAACCGCCTGTGATAGTATAAATAATATTAGCTGTTCCTGCCGAAACTCCTGTTACCAATCCTGATGCATTAACCGTAGCAATAGCAGTATTACTACTGCTCCACGCTCCAGTACCTCCAGATAAAACAATTGTATTTGCACTATATGTAGCTGTACCACCAATACACAATGGAGATGTTCCTGTAACGGAAACAATACTCGCATTTGGATTTATTGTTACCGATTGTTGTGAACTAACCGTTCCTCCACAACCGCCTGTGATAGAATAAATAATATTAGCTGTTCCTGCTGAAACTCCCGTCACCAATCCTGATGCATTAACCGTAGCAATAGCAGTATTACTACTGCTCCACGCTCCAGTACCCCCTGATAAAACAACTGTATTTGCACTATATGTAGCTGTACCACCAATACACAATGGAGATGTTCCCGTAACGGAAACAATACTCGCATTTGGATTTATTGTTACCGATTGTTGTGAACTAACCGTTCCTCCACAACCGCCTGTGATAGTATAAATAATATTAGCTGTTCCTGCTGAAACTCCTGTTACCAAACCTGATGCATTAACTGTAGCAATAGCAGTATTACTGCTGCTCCATGCTCCAGTACCTCCAGATAAAACAACTGTATTTGCACTATAAGTAGCTGTACCACCAATACACAATGGAGATGTTCCTGTAACGGAAACAATACTCGCATTTGGATTTATTGTTACCGATTGTTGTGAACTAACCGTTCCTCCACAACCGCCTGTGATAGTATAAATAATATTAGCTGTTCCTGCTGAAACTCCTGTCACCAATCCTGATGCATTAACTGTAGCAATAGCAGTATTACTGCTGCTCCACGCTCCAGTACCTCCAGATAAAACAACTGTATTTGCACTATATGTAGCTGTACCACCAATACACAATGGAGATGTTCCTGTAACGGAAACAATACTCGCATTTGGATTTATTGTTACCGATTGTTGTGCCGATTTAGTTCCTCCACAACCACCTGTGATAGTATAAATAATATTAGCTGTTCCTGCTGAAACTCCCGTCACCAATCCTGATGCATTAACCGTAGCAATAGCAGTATTACTACTGCTCCACGCTCCAGTACCCCCTGATAAAACAACTGTATTTGCACTATATGTAGCTGTACCACCAATACACAATGGAGATGTTCCCGTAACGGAAACAATACTCGCATTTGGATTTATTGTTACCGATTGTTGTGAACTAACCGTTCCTCCACAACCGCCTGTGATAGTATAAATAATATTAGCTGTTCCTGCTGAAACTCCTGTTACCAAACCTGATGCATTAACTGTAGCAATAGCAGTATTACTGCTGCTCCATGCTCCAGTACCTCCAGATAAAACAACTGTATTTGCACTATAAGTAGCTGTACCACCAATACACAATGGAGATGTTCCTGTAACGGAAACAATACTCGCATTTGGATTTATTGTTACCGATTGTTGTGAACTAACCGTTCCTCCACAACCGCCTGTGATAGTATAAATAATATTAGCTGTTCCTGCTGAAACTCCTGTCACCAATCCTGATGCATTAACTGTAGCAATAGCAGTATTACTGCTGCTCCACGCTCCAGTACCTCCAGATAAAACAACTGTATTTGCACTATATGTAGCTGTACCACCAATACACAATGGAGATGTTCCTGTAACGGAAACAATACTCGCATTTGGATTTATTGTTACCGATTGTTGTGCCGATTTAGTTCCTCCACAACCACCTGTGATAGTATAAATAATATTAGCTGTTCCTGCTGAAACTCCTGTCACCAATCCTGATGCATTAACCGTAGCAATAGCAGTATTACTACTGCTCCACGCTCCAGTACCTCCTGATAAAACAACTGTATTTGCACTATAAGTAGCTGTACCACCAATACACAATGGAGATGTTCCTGTAACGGAAACAATACTCGCATTTGGATTTACTGTTACCGATTGTTGTGAACTAACCGTTCCTCCACAACCGCCTGTGATAGTATAAATAATATTAGCTGTTCCTGCTGAAACTCCTGTCACCAAACCTGATGCATTAACCGTAGCAATAGCTGTATTACTACTGCTCCAAGCTCCAGTACCTCCAGATAAAACAACTGTATTTGCACTATATGTAGCTGTACCACCAATACACAATGGAGATGTTCCCGTAACGGAAACAATACTCGCATTTGGATTTATTGTCATCGTTATCGCCTGGGTAGCTGTACATCCATTAGCATTTTTTATTGTCATTGTTCCAGAATAATTCCCTGGTGTCGTCCCTGCTGGAATCGAAATCCCAGTTAAACTTCCACCTCCAGCTAGAAAAGTAAATGCAGTAGAACCTTGATCTGTTAGCGTTGCCCAATCAATACTATAGCTTGTTGGGCTATTAGTTGTCCCTGTGTAGGTCATTGTAGTAGTTGATACACTCTGGCAAACTGCCGTAACTACTGCAGGTGTAGCAGCTGTTGTTATCGTTGGAGCTGCAAGAACATTAACATATGTACTAGAAGAACTACCCGAACAACCACCCGCTGTAGTTGCAACTACTGTTACTTTCTCAATAACCCCTGAACTCGAAAATGTCACTGTAGGGTTTTTAATAGTCGTTGAAGAAAACGTTGCTGCGGCTGATCCTGACCAAAGATAAGTTACACCCGAAGCGGAAATGTTATCAACATCCAATTGAACTGACGCGCCTGAACAAGCAGTTAAAGTTTTATAACTACCTTTAGGAGTTGTTGTAGCAACTGGAGCCACCTGAGAACTTGGAATTAAAACTATATTATCTACAATAGACCCCAAAGTACTTGTTCCTCCTAAGGAGTTATAAAATTCAAGCACTATTGAAGAACTTGATGGTGTAAACGTTAAAGTGCCCACTTGAGGTGTACTAGTATTGTCACTAGTAGTAATATTTCTTGTTGCTGTAATAGAGCCACCCTCATATATTCTAACATCAACTGCAACTGTAGCAGGCGACAAAGGTCTTCGGGCATAAAGAAAACTTAATGTGTATGTAACACCCGGAATAACAGCTACAGTTTGCCCTAGAGATGCCTCCTTATCTAATTCTGCTGTATTATCATTATTGCCATTATTAAAATAGACACTTTCATTCAGAACCTCAACATAAGAAGTAGAACTACTAGGACCTTTTGAATTAACAGCAGGTGTCCAACCAGCAGCTCCACTACTAAAATCACCATTAGTAATTAAATTCCCCGAACAATTCGAAATAATAACCTGATCTGTCGATGTCCCACAACCATTAGTTATGGTCCAGTTTAACACCCATGTTCCTGATCCCGAAGGTGTAAATGTAGACGTTGGATTTGAAGTATCGCCACTAGCAAACTGACTTGTTGAAAGATTTGGACCACTCACTATTGACCATGTTCCTGTATTACCACTTCCCGGAGTATTGGCTGCTAATGTAAATGGAGTAGTTTTATATTGATCAGGTCCTGCTTGCGAAACAGTTACTGGTGGAGTAAAGCTATAAATCTGACCATTTGCTGGTTTACTATTAATATTTGCATTAAAAGTTGACGACTGTGCAGTTGGTGCAGTTGTTGAATTATTTAACGTCAAAAAAGTATCATTCGAGTCATAAATCCCTATAGAAGCAGATCCATTACTTACAGGGGTTGCTCCTCCGGTATAATAATACTCAATTACATTAGTAGTTTCATAAAGCCATACCTGAAAAGAAATAACATCATTATTCGCATTAAAATCCCATTCCTGTTGCGACCATTCAAGTTTAAAAATTCTGTTTGGAGCAGATCCGGTAACTACATACCTTGGAATTGTTCTGTTCTGTAAATCATCCCACAAAGGAAATAAAATAGGTTTTGATTGTCCAGCGTTATTTGAAGTATTATTATAGTTTTGGTTGTTAGAAATTGAGGGATTTCCAAAACTAAGCCAGCCATTACTCGAGACTCTCATTTGATTATATGCTGATCCTCCGAATAAGAAATTAAAAGGAATCGCTACTGAATTAGAAATTGCATCATCATCTGTAGCTGCTAAGCCACTTACAGAAGTAGCCCCTGTTAAAGCTGTATAAGTTCCTGATCTTGCAGAAAAACAATAATTACTGGCAGATTGCCCATAACTAAATAAAAAAGAAAAAAAGAACACAATAAAATAAAGTAATTTTCGGATCATATAGGCGTGGTATTAGATTTGTTTTTGGCATTAAAAGAAATGAAATAGTACTGCATCTTTAAATACAATACTTTAAATTTGGCTTTTAAACTGAAAAATTAAAGTTAAAATTCTGTTTTTATGCAGATTATAACTTTTCAAAATCGCGTACAAAAATATTATAATTCTGCACACACACAACATTTTAGCAAATTTTATTTTTAAGAAAAACGAAATAAAACGATTGAATACCAACGACTAAATGATTATTTTTAGGATAATTAGTTAAAAAGAAAGAAAAAACTCATGAAATCAATCTGCACCCCAAAAGAAGCCTTACTCAAACTTGAGCACTTTTGTGCCTATCAGGAGCGTTGTCATTCAGAGGTAGTTTCGAAATTATATAGTTTAAAAATGACCAGCGACGAAACGGAACAAATTGTGGTTCAACTAATTGAAAGTGATTTTCTAAACGAGACTCGTTTTGCCTGCAGTTTTGCCAGAGGCAAACACAGAATAAAACAATGGGGAATTATCAGAATAAAAAATGAATTAAAAGCGAGACAAATTTCTTCAACCAATATTGCCATAGCTTTGAAAGAAATTTCTCCTGAAGAATATGAAACTACTTTTCAGCAGCTGTCTGAAAGATGTTGGGAAAATTTACGAGAAAAAGATACCCTTAAAAAAAGAAAAAAATTCTGTGATTATATGTTGCGCCGTGGTTACGAAAGTAATTTAGTTTATGATCAGGTAAAAGAATTAGAAATCAATACCAAATAGTTTTCAACTTTACAATATTTTACGCACAAGTCTCTGACTCCGCTTAGAAAGACTAGCTGAATAAAATTTGTTAAACGGAGCGGAATCGAGTTTTTTATGATGCTTTTTCAATCAAAATACTCACAGCATTACCACCAAAACCAACGGCGTTAATCAAAACTTTCTTAATAGGTTTTGTTTGATTTTGAGTTTCTCCAAACGGCACTCCAATAAAAGTATTCTTCTCCATCATTAAAAGAGCAAGCTCCAGACTCAATATTCCCGAAGCACCAAAAGTGTGCCCTATTTTCCATTTGTTAGTGGTTAGCAAAGGTACTTTAGAACCAAAAACCTTTTCAATAGCACGCAATTCTGTTAAATCACCTTTTATCGTTCCAGGCGCATGCATAACAATAACGTCAATATCGTCTAAATTTTCATCCTTCAAAGCCATTTTCATCGATTTCTGAAAACAATCTGCTTCAGCAGAAATTGAGATATTATGCTCTAAAATTTCCGTTGCATATCCAACTCCGGTAACGTAAGCAATTGCATTTGCAGCCTCTCCGGCTTCTAAACAACAAACTGCTGCACCTTCACCCAAAATCATTGTATTTTGAGTCTTCTCAAAATCAAAAGCGAGATTTGGCCACGCTTCTTCGGTTTGATTAATGCGCGAATATATCTTTAAAGCACGCATTTGAGCAATCGTAAAATCAGTTAAGGGAGCTTCACTTCCTCCTACCAAAAATTTATCTGCCATTCCGGATTTCAACCATGCAAATCCATTTAATAAAGCATGAAGTGCCGTTGAGCAAGTAATAGAATGCGAGATTTCAGGACCAACACTTTGTAAATCGTGTGCAATCCAGGAAGAAATATTTCCTAAAGTCGTTGTTGGCGAAGCCAAAGTCTGTGCTTTTCCCGTGTCGATATATTCTTTGTAATGTTTTTCGAATAAATCTGTAGCTCCTCGAGACGAACCTATATTGATTCCGAAAATATCATCTGAACTCCAGCCCGCCTGTTTAACTGCATTTCGAGAAGCAGCCAAAGCAAACAAAACCGAATCATCCAAAAATTTATATTTAGGGTCTGATTCTCTAATTTCAGCAACAATTTGCTTCGATTCAGCATCAAGAACAGCAACCGAAGTATCTTGTTGATCTAAAAATTGTTTAGAGAAACAATGTTGGTTATCGAGATATTTTTTCCAAACTTCTTCAGCATTATTCCCTAAAGGAGAAATGGAAGAAAAAGCTGTTATAGATATTTTTGTATTCAATGTTGTGGATTTTTAACCTAAAGGCCGTTTTATTTAACTGCAAAGATCACGAAGGTTTTCCGCAAAGGTCGCAAAAGTTAGCCAAAGTTTTATTTCTTTATTTACAAAGTTCGCGAAGCTATTCCCAAAGTTCGCGATTCTTAGATTTAATTAAACCATATAAATAATAATAGTTCAATTAAGTCTAGTATTAATATGTACTTATATTACTTATATGGTTCAAAAACAATTACACCATTTCAATCGCTTCTTCAATCGTTTTGTATACTTTTTGAAGTTGCTCATCTGTCATGATATAGGGCGGAAGAATATAAACTATATTCCCAACTGGTCTCAAAACAACACCTTTTTCTATAAAGAAATTATAGAGTTTTGTTCGCATTGATCCATAATAACTTTCTTCAGAATCTGATTTAATTTCAACTGCAAAAATAACTCCTAAAGTTCTTGCTGTAATTACCTTCGAATGATTTTCAATTTTCTTCTGAAAATTCAAATGACTTTTATTTATTCTATCAATATTGGCTTGCATTTCCTCCGTCTGCAACAAATCGATACTTGCCAAAGCTGCTGCACAACCTGTAGGATTTGCTGTAAAAGTATGCCCGTGAAATAATGCTTTATTTATATCATCATCATAAAAAGCATCAAAAACCTCTTGTGTAAAAGTTGTAATCGCCATTGGGATCGTTCCTCCTGTTAAGGCTTTCGACAAACAAATCATATCAGGTACTTCAGAAACATAATCCATTGCAAAGGTTTTTCCGGTTTTACCAAAACCAGTCATTACTTCATCAGCAATCGTCAGCACATTGTTTTCTTTACAAATCCGGATCAGTTTTGCCAACGCATCCGGCTCATACATTACCATTCCGGCTGCTCCTTGCACCAAAGGTTCAAAAATAAATCCGGCGCAATTATGATTTTGAATCACATTTCTTAAAGCATCAAAACTTTCCTGCTCCAGCCCTTTTACTGGAACCGGAATTCTGACAACATCTATAAACATTCCCTGAAAAGCTTGTGTATAGAATGAAATTCCGCTTGCTGCCATTGCCGCAAAAGTATCTCCATGAAAAGCATTTTCGAAAGCAATTATTGTAGTTCGTTTTTCATTTTTATTGAAAAAATACTGCAACGCTACTTTTATCGCTACTTCAACCGCTGTGGAGCCATTATCTGAAAAGAATATTTTTTGCTGATTTTTAGGCAGAATCTCAATAAGTCTTTCAGCTACTTTTATGGCAGGTTCGTGTGTAAAACCTCCAAACAAAACGTGCTCTAAAGTCGTCAATTGTTTATAAATTGCATCGGCAATAAATTTATTACTGTGTCCAAATGGATTTACCCACCAAGATGCAATTGCGTCAATATATTCTTTGTTATTTTCGTCCCAAAGTAAAGCGCCTTCACCTCTTGAAATAGCAATTGGAGTTTGAGATGTTTTGTGTTGTGTATAAGGATGCCAAAGGTATTGGCTGTCTTTTTCTGTTAATGTCATAGTAGTGAAAATTTTTCTGTTAGATGTAAAATGTGATGTTGTTACTTGTCATAAATACATTTTACAATTTTAGCTTGAAAACATATTAGCATGCAGTCATCTTACATTTTACAAACCACATTTTACAATTTTAATAAGTTGTCTCTAAACAAATCAGCGTATTCTTTAATCACATTTTGATCAAAATAAGGTTCTTCGTCAATTCTTCCAATGCATTTTATGCCGGTTTTATTCAGAATCAAATCTTCTGTTGATTTGTTTTCGCTTCCGCTAAAGATAATTCCAGCAACTTCAAAACCACGATTTTGAATCGCTTCAATAGTCAGTAAAGTATGATTGATACTGCCTAAATAATGTCTTGAAACAACAATTACTTTATAATTGGGCTTAATTAAATCAATGATCGTATCACTTTCGTTCAACGGAACAAAAATTCCTCCGGCACCTTCAATTACCAAATGATTATTAGTTTCTGGTTCCTTGATTTGTTTTAAATCAATTGTAATTCCATCAATTTCAGCTGCCAAATGTGGACTTGCCGGCGTATTTAACTTGTAAGCATTTGGATAAAATTGCGATTTGGAATTTGAAACTTGAGATTTTACTTTGTGACTGTCTGAGTTGTCTAAATCTCCTGCCTGGATGGGTTTCCAATAATCGGCTTCTAAAGATTCAACGATAATTGAGGAAGCGATGGTTTTACCAACATCCGTTGAAATTCCTGTTACGAATATTTTCATAATGATATGGACCGCAGATAACACTGATTGAACGGATTTACCGCGGATTTGTTTTTTTCTATTTTTCAAAAACTCAACAAGATAATCGGTGCAAATCGGTTCGATCCACAATATCCGTGAGCCATTGTGCAAAAATACCAATAAACAACAAACCCATCATTACGATGGGTTCTGTTTTTTTATTCTTCTTTTAATTCGTCTATAATTTTTCTGATTTCCTCAGCATACTTACCATAAAACTTTTTCACCCACCATTCTAAAGAAATCCCCATGAACAGCATGCTAAAAACCATAATCGAAAACAATGAGATTAATTGATAATTAGTAAACTCTTTAGATATAAAACCCGGAATTTTAGAAAGTTCGAAGTAAAGAACACCAATTAAATAAATGATCATAAAAGGAGTCAAAGCAAATCCGAAGGTTTTATACAACTCCATATTGAGCCTTATATCAAAATAGGTTTCATACAAACTGTCTTTTGTTTTTAAGGTTATTGCATTTAGTCTTTTATAAAACAAATAGAACTTTACTAAATAGTAAACACAAACTGCTATAAAAAGACTAAAAAGCAAATAACACGGAGTAAACCATTTTGCAGGTAACCCATATAGTAATGGGAGAAATCCCATAAAAACAATCGAAATGATCTGATAAATAAACTCGCCTCTAAGATTTTTTCTAATCTTATCTAATGGTGTATTTGCTGACTGTATTTTTTCTAAATTGCTCGGAAGAACAACATTTTCAGTCTTTTCGTTATTCCATGCGTTTTGTATATCGTTAAAATCCATAACCCTGATTTTTAATAATTTCTTTTAATTTTTCTTTTGCCCTATTTAATTTCACTCTGGCGTTTCCTTCAGAAATCCCAAGATTATCTCCAATTTCCTTATGAGAAAAACCTTCCAGCTGATAAAAAATAATGGCTTTGTCTATCTTTTCGAGTTTCTGAACAGCTTTATAAAAGTGATCTATCTGACTTTCTTTTACATGCGAATCACCCTCGTCTTCCTTAATATTTTCTGAAGCGATCTCGTATTTATCGACTTTCCTTTTTTCTTTCTTCAAAAAAACAATCGCCGTATTTACCGCAACCCGATACATCCAAGTCGAAAACTGACTTTCGTTTCTAAAAGAATCATACGATTTCCAGAGCTGACAGATAATCTCCTGAAACAAATCTTGTTGATCATCAGCATTATCCATGTACATCTTAGAAACTTTATACAAGATTCCTTTATGCTTTTCGATCCGATTTAAAAATTCTTGCTCTTTATCTTTCAAAACAATACTAGTTCATTACTGGTTTTACCGTATATCCTGCTTTTTTCAATAAATTAATCACTCCTAAATCACCCGCCAAATGTGCAGATCCTACCGCCACAAATAAGCTTTCTTTTTTCATCATATCAGGTAAAGTTTTCACCCAATTTATATTTCTTTCGTCCAACATATATTTTTTCGCCTTAGCGTTCATAATGTTTTCAGCGGTTGTAATTTTATATAAATCTTCTAAATTTTCTTGCTTATAATCTGTAACCAGTTGTTTGGTTTCTTCGGCATCAGATTCTTCCAGCATTGCAATCATTTCTGAATCTGAATAAGCATCTTCTAATGATTTAAACTGAGATTTTACAGTTTCTAATCCCACAATTTGTTCCTTACGTTTC
Organism: uncultured Flavobacterium sp.; assembly: GCF_963422545.1. Taxonomy (NCBI): domain Bacteria; kingdom Pseudomonadati; phylum Bacteroidota; class Flavobacteriia; order Flavobacteriales; family Flavobacteriaceae; genus Flavobacterium; species uncultured Flavobacterium sp. Next base: position 272,868 of record NZ_OY730249.1, on the reverse strand, counting down.
TTTGCGCTTTCGCTAAAGTCCATTTCATAAAACTTCAAATCGGCACAACCAAAGGTTTTCATCGAAATCAAACTCATCACCGTCATTAAACTAAAAGAATCAACTTGTTGTATCGTCAATCCGGCAGATTTTTTCAATATTACATCTAATTTAGCCAATTGTTCAGGGCTTAATCTTTTGCTAAGTGGTTCTTTTCCCATTGCCAATTGCTGCAATTCTGCCATTTCTTTTGGATCATTAAAATTAATTTCCAAAACTAGCTTCTCCGAAGCATCGAATGCTTTTTTTGTTTTTTCCGAAAGAAAATAATCTCCGGAACAAATCATATGAATGGTTCCATACAAATAAGAAGGTTTCGACAATCCATTTCCTGACACTTCCCAAAGAAGTGAATTTTCAAGTTTTGGAGATTGTGATTGTGCTTGGGTTGCTGCATTAAAAATAAATGCAATTACTACTATTGCCGATGTAAATATATTTTTCATGTTATAGATTTAAAAGTGAAAATTGAAATCTTAAATTGTAATTACGACTCGTAAGTAATCGAATCATCAAAACGTTACAAAAAGATTATATTTTTTTAATTGGGATTTTGCCCACAGATGACACAGGTTTAACTGATCTTCACAGTATTTTTATTCTATTCTTCATAAAAACAAAGTTGACACTATGCTTTCTTGAATACCTTATTGTAGATTTTTTAGGTTTGGTTTTCTGTTATTCGTATAAACTAAACGTTTAAAATCTGGAGTTTCTCCAAAATTTAAAACTAATCCAACTTCAATTTGTGTCGATTTTAAGTAGTTCAGCAATTGGGTAATATGTGAACTGACTAAATATTCGCAAGCTTTAAGTTCCAAAATTATAGCATCTTCAACTAACAAGTCAGCATAAAATTCACCAACTAATTTATTTTTATAATAAACTTTTATTTGTTTCTGAGCTTCAACTTTATAACCTTGAGCTATTAATTCAAAATACATTGCATTTTGATACACTTTTTCAAGAAAGCCATAACCTAGTTGATTATAGACATCATAAAATATTTGTAAAATGGGTTTAGATATTTCTTTGTGTAATAAATCAGCCATAATTATCTGCGTGAACCCGTTAAATCCGTTTCATCCGCGAGCTAAAATACGAAATTTCTTAACAATTCAAGGATCTGATTAATTTCTTCCTCTGAATTATAACTGTGAATACAAAAACGAAGACGTTCCTGACCTTCCGGAACTGTTGGCGAAAGTATCGCTTTTACATCAAAACCTTTATCTTGTAGTTGTTTTGCTAAACGTTTTACATTTTCGTTACCCGGAATAATAGCCGATTGTATTGCTGATTTACTTCGAACAAACATTGGTTTTAAGCCTAACAAGTTTTTCTGTTGATTAAAAAGCACAATATTTTGACGCAGCTTTTCTATCATTTCACTTTCTATTTCAAGTTGATGATATGCAGTTAAAATTGTGGAAACAGAATGTGGCGATAAACCTGTGGTATAAATAAAACTTCGGGCAAAGTTTACTAGATATTCTTTAAGCGCTGCATTTCCTAAAACGGCCGCACCATGACAACCCAAACCTTTTCCGAAGGTCATGATTCTTGCAAAAATTCTATTATGCAATTGCAGATATTGTGTCAAACCTTCGCCTTTTTCTCCAAAAACACCTAAAGTATGAGCTTCGTCAACTACTAAATAGCAATTGTATTTTTCAGATAAAGTGACTAGTTCTTCCAGATTTGGAGAATCACCATCCATAGAAAAAACAGTTTCGGTAACAATATAAATGTTTGTGTTTGGAAATTTTACAATAAGACGCTCTAAATCTTCAAAATCATTATGATTAAATTTATATGATTTTGCATTCGACATTACAATTCCATCCCTAATTGAAGCGTGACTTAATTCATCATACAAAATAACATCATTTCGTTGCGGTAAAGCGCTAAAAAAACCAACATTGGCATCGTAACCCGAATTAAAAATTAAAGCCGATTCATCGTCGTGAAATTGCGCAATAAAATCTTCGGCAATTTGGTACAAAGAATGATTTCCAGAGATTAACCTCGAACCTGTTGCTCCATTTTGAATAATATCATTTTCGATTAAATAATGATGTGCTTGTTTGAAAACAGATTCAGATTTCGAAAATCCAATATAATCGTTTGAAGAAAAATCGACAAGATTATTAAAACTTGGCAATTGTCTTAACGAATTATTCTGCTTGCGAATTTCAAGCTTTTGAATCAGGTTTTCTGGTAATTTCATAAAAGCAAAGTTATGAAATTGAAGTCAATTTTAAATAAACAGCAGATTTGATATCACTCCCCGTTTATAATTTGAATTTTAAACAATTGTTAATTATTTTTTTGTCTAATTTTAAAACTACAAACTAACAACCTATAATTTATACATTTTATTAAAAAGAAAAAATGAAGATCATTTGTAAAAACTGCGAAACACCTAATTATCCAGACTTTAATTATTGTTCTAATTGTAGTCAGAAAGTCAATTTACACCGTATAAATCCACATGAAATTTTTCACGAAATCGTTCATTATTTTACACATGCCGACAAAGGAATTTTTCAACTCATTAGAGATTTGGCAATAAAAAGCGGAGTCGTAGCCAAAGAATATATAAATGGTAAAAGAAAAAAGTACTTTCCTCCACTTAATTTTTTCCTGTTGATTGCTGCTATCTATGTTTTCGTTTCTAATATTCCAAAAGAAACACCTCCTATCGATATCCCAAAGGAAAATCAGGAACTTAGCGCTATCTCAGATCCCGTTCAAAAAGAAAAAATCATACATCTTTATGAGCGAAAAGAAAAAATGCTTCACTTCATGAGAAAGTACTCAAATCTAATGGCGATGATGGCTTTACCACTTACAGCATTTTTTTTCTGGCTGTTTTATAAAAAAGAAAACTACAACTATACAGAACATCTCGTAGCAGGAATGTACATGCTGGGCTTTTGCATACTGGTGAATACGCTTTTAATTTTGCCAATTTCTTTATTGTTTCACCTATCGCCTAATTATCAAGCTTTGCTTTTTCTACTCTTTCAGCTCTTTTACTTTACGCTCTTTTATTACAAGTTTTTAAATAAAAACACCAAACTTCAATTATTAAAAACCTTTGCAACAAGTGCTTTCGGAATTATCTGTTGGGCAATTATCTCAGGATTAACTGTAAATGCTTATATTTCCAGTGGTTTTTGGGGAATAGTACAGTAGTAGAAAATCATCAATCTAAAATAAACGAAAACAAAAAAGCCAGACATTACTGTCTGGCTTTTCTTCATTTATTTTGAAATTGTCTTAGTCAACTAAAACAATTACTTTATTGTCTTTCATCTCGATAGTACCTGACGTAATCGCTAATGTATAGATTTGGTCATTTACTTTCTTGAATTTGCTCGCTACATCTTTAGAAAAACTAAATTTTGGAGCTGCAATTTTTACAGTTCCTTTTTCCAGAATAGAAACAATAGGAGCGTGATTATTCAATATTTGGAAGCTTCCATCAACTCCAGGCAACGTAACAGCTGTTACTTCTCCTGAAAATAATTTTGCTTCTGGTGATACTATTTCTAAAATCATCTTTTTTTAGTTTACAGTCTCAGTTAACAGTCTCAGTACTGAATACTGCGACAGAATACTGAAAACTAGATTATGCTTCAGCTAACATTTTTTCTCCAGCTTCGATAGCATCCTGAATAGAACCTTTCAAGTTGAAAGCTGCTTCCGGAAGATGATCTAACTCACCGTCGATAATCATGTTGAATCCTTTGATAGTATCTTTAATATCAACCAATACTCCAGGAATACCTGTAAATTGCTCCGCTACGTGGAATGGCTGAGATAAGAAACGTTGAACACGACGTGCTCTTGATACTGATAATTTATCTTCTTCAGATAATTCTTCCATACCTAAGATCGCAATAATATCTTGCAATTGTTTGTATTTTTGAAGAATCTCTTTTACTCTTTGTGCACAGTCATAATGCTCTGCTCCTAAGATTTGAGGAGTTAAAATTCTTGAAGTAGAATCTAACGGGTCAACCGCTGGATAAATACCTAACTCAGCAATTTTACGAGACAATACTGTTGTAGCATCTAAGTGAGCAAACGTTGTTGCCGGTGCCGGGTCAGTTAAGTCATCCGCAGGAACGTAAACCGCTTGTACAGATGTAATAGATCCTTTGTTTGTAGATGTAATACGCTCTTGCATTGCTCCCATCTCTGTTGCCAAAGTTGGTTGGTATCCTACTGCAGAAGGCATACGTCCTAAAAGTGCTGATACCTCAGAACCTGCTTGTGTAAAACGGAAGATGTTATCAACGAAAAACAATACGTCTTTACCTTGATCAGTTCCAGCTCCATCACGGAAATACTCAGCGATAGATAATCCTGAAAGTGCTACACGAGCACGAGCTCCAGGAGGCTCATTCATTTGTCCGAAAACGAAAGTAGCTTTAGACTCTCTCATTCCTGGCATATCTACTTTAGATAAATCCCATCCTCCATTTTCCATAGAGTGCATGAAATCATCACCATATTTAATAATTCCTGACTCTAACATCTCACGAAGTAAGTCATTCCCTTCACGTGTTCTTTCACCTACTCCAGCGAATACTGAAAGTCCACCGTGACCTTTTGCAATATTGTTGATCAATTCCTGAATCAATACTGTTTTACCAACACCTGCACCACCAAACAATCCAATTTTACCTCCTTTTGCATAAGGCTCGATCAAATCGATTACTTTAATACCTGTGAATAAAACTTCAGATGAAGTTGACAGATCTTCAAATTTAGGTGCTTGTCTGTGAATAGATAAACCATTCTCTCCTGTTTTTGGCAAGTTTCCTAAACCATCAATTGCATCTCCAATTACATTGAATAATCTTCCATATACGTCTGGACCGATTGGCATTTGGATTGGATTACCCGTTCCAACTACTTCATATCCTCTTGACAAACCATCTGTTGAGTCCATAGAAATGGTACGAACAGTGTTTTCACCAATGTGAGATTGTACTTCTAGAACTAATAAAGTTCCGTCTTTTTTTGTGACTTCTAGTGAATCATAAATTTTTGGAAGTTCAACATCCTTACCGTTGAAAACTACGTCAACTACTGGTCCAATGATTTGAGCAACTTTTCCTATTACTTTTGACATTACTTATGTATTTATTAAATAGCTATTTAGGTTTATCGAAAATACCTCTTTTTTCAGAGCGCAAAGATAATTTTTTAAAATATAAAATCAATTTTTTTTTCATAAAAAATACTACGATTTTGTTTGATTCCTAAAAGATAGGCCTCAAATACCGAAAACAGCATTTTTTTAATAAAATAAAAAAAGCCACTTCATTTTAGAAATGAGTGACTTTCTTACTAAAAAAAATTGGCTTTACGGTAATATTGCAGGGTATAGAATTGGATATTTACCCACATCTACTCCTTTCAAATTTGATCCATATTTAGCATTGATCGCCTCAATAAACTTATTTGCAATAAAAGCATAACCTCTTGGAGAAGGATGAACTCCATCTAAAGAAAAAGTTCCTCCTGTTACAAATGTCGATGCCATCGTGAAATTATTTGCTACTATTCCTCCTTTATCAATTTGCCCCATAATAGCATTTGCATCAACAAACGCTAAACCTTTAGAATCTGCAAGTGACTTTATAGTTGCATTAAATGCATTTGTTGCAACCTCTAATTCTGCAATTTCTGTTGGAATCAACACATATTTATCTTGCAAAGGATATGTAATTCCAAATTTATCCAAAGGCGCCGGCGGTGCCATCCCTAATCCTGAGTTCGCTGCTGTCGGCGCTGCTCCAATTGCTGATTGTGTTGTCAGAAGAACTAGATCTGTTGCTGTTGCCTGACGTGCCTGTCCAAAAACTGCACCATAAAAAGCAGCTGTTTGAGCACCAAGAGTAGGCGTAAAAGCAGCTGTTAATTGAGCAGACAAGTTTGTTAAAGACTCATCTTTTATCAATAATGGGTTTGATCCTGTTGTCGACAATAAGTTAATTCTTGTTCCTGCTCCAAAAGCAGTTAATGCCTGCTTTAACGGTCCATAAAGTTGTGCATTCAAAGCATTTATTGTTGCCGTACCAACAGCTTCACTACCTCCTCCTAAAACTTTAGCGGTTAAAGGATTATAAGGAACTGTCTTAAAAAACGGAATCGAAGTCACATACGGAATATTAGCCACAACACCTTTTGCTCCTGTTGAAGTTAAAGTAGTAATAAGAGCCGAATAAGTTCCGTCAAAACCAACACCTGGCGCACCAGTAGCCGGAGTAATTGGGTTTGTGCCATCTCCTCCTGTAGTGGCATATCCTAATACATCATTGTTTCCAATCCATAAAGAAAAGAATGTTGGCGTCTGACTCATTGCATAAGCTAATACTGAAGTTGTACCATTTGGAGCAAAACGCACATAGTACGGATTTGCTGTTCCATTCGCCAAACCTGCAGCAGCACCATAAGTTGGAGACAACAAATGAAAACTTTTAGCTCCGGGAACACCTGTATTATTATAAGGACCTCCGGATACAATAGCCGGATTAAACACTTCTGTTGTTGGCGTTCCACTTACTGGAACTGGAGCTGATCCATTAAAATACAATCTTGGTCCAAATGCAGGATTCAGTTGTCCTTGAAAAAGCAATCCTCCAACATTATCATTTGTGTATGGAATTTTAAACTCTCCACCACCAACTAACTTAAATTGTTGTGCCAAAATATTAGTATAAGCACCTTCTTGTCCTTTTTTGAATAATGCACCATCACTAAAACCCGAAGTTAAAGAATTTCCTAATGCAACATATTTTGAAAAATTAGCAGAACCCGAAGTCAATGGTAATCCGTCAGACGAATCTACTACTGCTGTAGTATTATCATCACTATTACAGGCTATAAAGGTCAACGAAACCAATAAAAGCCATTTGAAATTTTTTATCATAATTTATATATTTTAAAATTATCACTTTCTAAATCCTTCTTAAAGAAAAGTAAATAACATATTTGTTTTATCCGAAAATCTCCAATTATGGGTTAATTGTCCAAGAAGCAAAATATTGCTGACCTATTGATCCTGATCCAATTACCTGAGTATATTCTTTTCCTCCAATATTTGCAGCTCCTAATTTGAAAACAGATTTCAATACTGGCACTGCATAGTTAATTTGAGCATCAATTACTGTAGCAGATTTAATTAAACCATCAGCAAAACTTGATTGCCACATGTATTCGCTATTCCATCTTCCGCTTACATTGAACCCAAAGTTTTTGAATAATTTATCATTTCCAATAGACGCTTTAATTCTGTGTTTTGGAGTATTAAAACCAGCTTCGAAGCTTGGATCTTTTGCCTGATCAAAGTCAAATTGAGCGTAGTTGTAGTTCAATCCCAATTCAAAATCAGCAATTATTTTTCTGGAAACACCAATTCCAAAACCAAGTGAATGAATTTCTACATCTGAGTTTGTATACAATTGGTATGCTCTGTATTCTCCGTTTTGAATCGCACGCACTGATTGAAAACCAGCATCTGTAGGTCCTGCAGCAAGATTAGGATTATCCTGAGCTTCTCCGTAGTAAGTAGAAATTACATTAAGATTACCAATAAAATCATTATAAATATTATAATAACCATTTACATCTATAGAGAATCCTTCATAAACAGAGCGATATCCTAATTCAAAAGCTTTTACTTTTTCCGGTTTCACATAATTTGCTCTTGATTTTTGCAACAATGCAGCTGCCGCAATTGGATTAGATCCTGCCAATGCAGCAAAAGCAGATACTGAACTCGCAATATATGAATTACCATAAGCATCATAACCTGTCATATCTTTTGTTGCTTTTCCGCCATTGTACATCTGACCTTCGGCACTAACATTAAAAGTTTCACTAAATCTTCCTAAGTTATCCGGAGCAGAACCAAGCAACACAGCATTCCCGATATTAAATCCGATATATTGATCTTGTGTAGATGGATTTCTGAAACCTGTTTGGAAAGATCCTCTAAAATTATGATTCTTCTTTTCTCCTCCAGAATATACAAGTGCTAATCTAGGAGAAAAATTTCCGTCAAAGTTTTTTGATTTATCATAACGAATAGATCCTGTAAATTTCAATCTATCATCCATGAATTTCTTTGCCAATTGCGTATAAGCTCCGTACTCATTATAATTAATAGGACCGTTTGCATCAGTATAAATTCTTCCGTGAGAATTCAACTCATACAACCTGAAAGATCCTCCAACCTGAATTTCAGCCCATTTTATCATATCCTTAAAATTATAATTAGCATCAGAATGATAAATTCTTGAATTATCAACAAGCTTAGAACCTGTCAATACACTTTCATCACTAATCACCTGATTAAAAGCATTTTTAAATGCTGACGTTCCCGGCATATAACGTCCTGTATCGGCAGTACTTCTTCCAGCCGCATGAGCTTGCTCAGGAGTTGCCCCGCCCAAAGTAGCCTGAATATAAGCACCTGCATATTGACCAAACCAGGTTTTATCGTCTTTCCATTTTCTGTCGACATTAATTCCTGTAAACACCATATCATAAGATTGTCCACCATCCTCAGATGTTGTATATCCTCTTAAAAAGAAATTCTTCCCTTTAAATTCTATTTTATGTTGTTGCATTGAAAAATTATTCAAATAATATCTGTTTGCTCCTTGATAAACAGCATTACCAAAACCAAATTTACTTTGCCAGATAATTTCTAATCTTTCATCCCCAAAAGGTCTTCCATGAAATGAAAAATCTATTTTTGTATTACCCGCTTTATTATCTGTAAGATTTGTTTCATTATAACCGGTTCTACTAACATTAGTGCTTGGCAATAAATTTACTGCTCCAGCAGGAATCAATCCCAAACTTGCCAATGATTGCCCTACACCTTTTAGGTTTGTAGAAACTTCATCACCATAGACATTTATTCCGTCATAATTTGGATCACTTCTATCTATTCCGGTCCTAGTTTTATCATTATAATCTGTCGCGTACCAATCAGTAGCTTTCATATAAGTAAAGTTAGCCTTGACAGCAATATATTTATTGAACGCATGAGCCATTCTTATCCCAAAATCATAATATATGTTATTACCTGCAGCATTTTGAGAAGTTTGCCCCATTTTTAAGTAAGTCGAAATACCTTGATTCGTAAATGGGCTTTTACTATTCATAAACAAAATTCCGTTAAAAGCATTTGCCCCATACAAAGCAGATGATGCTCCGGGTAAAAGCTCAACACTCTGAACATCTATTTCAGAAACCCCAATCATGTTTCCAAGTACAAAATTCAACAACGGAGATGAGTTATCCATTCCGTCAACCAACTGCATGAAACGAGTATTTGCCACGGTAGCAAATCCTCTGGTATTAACAGATTTAAAAGTCATACTACTTGTATTCATCTGTACCTCTTTCATGTTCTCCATACCATCATAAAAAGATGGTGAAGCAGTTTTTTTAATCTCCTGAATTCCCATTCTTTCAATGGTAACCGGAGATTCCAAAACACGCTCTGGAGTTCTTGAAGCAGAAACTACAATTTCATCCAGTTTGTTCTCTTCATCTTTCAAAACCACATCTACCTTTTGATTAGCTGCTGTAATATTTACTATTTTAGAAGTAAATCCAACCGCAGATACTTTAATTGTAAATGGAGGCTTAACCGAAGTAGTTAATTTAAATGTCCCGTCAAAATCTGTAGAAGTACCACTTTGATCTCCTACAATAACAATATTGGCACCAGGAATAGCTTGTTTGTTACCATCAGTAACAGAACCAGTAATTGTATTCTGCGCAAAAGATATTCCGCTGAAAAACAACATAATTAGTAAATACAGTCTCATTTAGGTTAGGTTTTTGTTAGTTTATCTAGCCAAAATACAAATAATTTTAGTATTACTAAATAAATGTTAAATAAAATTAATATTCTACACGTTTTTAGCCACTATTTTAACTATTTAGCAATTGCTTTTATTAAATTAAAATCAAATAACAAAGCAACAAAACCTAAAATACTATGCATACATATTATTTTTAATAAAAATATTGAGGATTTAATAAAAATATACCTTCAAGAAAAAAAATTTGACAATAAAAAAAAGCGAGACCTAAATCTCGCTTTTTTAACATTTATATGTATTATTTAATTATTGTGTACTTAGTTCTACTTTTTCTAATCGGTGCTGTAAATCGATTATTTGTTTATTTTGCTCAATCATATACAAAGTCATTTCTTCTATTTTTTGTAACAACTTAGAGTTCATTTCCCCTAAATTAATTCCGTTCTTTAAAACTTCTTCTTCACTTGGAATATTCTCTAAGTGTCCTTTTTCGGTAATATGTTTTTCTACCTCTTTGAGAGTTGGCAAATCATACTCTTTTTTAAAAACAAAATCTGACCAGTTATTCATATCAACTTTTACTTTTTTTGAATGGATTGTACCGTTTACGTCTAGTTTATTGGTTGGGTTTATTGTTCCAATCCCTACATTACCATTATTAGCAATCCTCATTCTCTCTGACCAACCACTTGAATATGTTTCAAATGTAGTTATATCACTACCTCCAATCGTTAATATTTGACTTACCTCCCTTGATACTATCTTGTTTGTATCTCCAGTATGACCTAATAAGATGTTACTGTCAATTTGTGTTGAACCTGCAACCGTTAATTTATCACTTGGCGAAATTGTTCCAATACCAACATTTCCATTATTAGCAATTCTCATTCTTTCTAACCAACCACTTGAATATGTTTCAAAGCTAGTTAAGTCACTACCACCAATAGTTAATGTTTGACTTACTTCCCTTGATACTATCTTGTTTGTATCTCCAGTATGACCTAATAAGATGTTACTGTCAATTTGTGTCGAACCTGCAACAGTTAATTTATCGCTTGGTATATTTGTCCCAATTCCAACATTATTATTAGCAGACATTCCTTGAATTGTACCATTTGGTGTATAAATTTGAGCATTTACGAATGAAACAGAAGTAAATATTAATAGTAATGTAATTTGTATTTTCATAATTATTTTATTTTAGACGATAATTTATTTTCGAGAATCATTATTTTTTTCATTCTCTTTTTTCATTTTTCATTGTAATTCCCATTTGTAATTTCAATCATATAAAGTGTCTCAGCTCCCACACGAATCCTTTCGTGTGATCCGTTCTATTTAAACATCAAACACCCCTCTTTACTCTGTTTTTATCACCATGAATAAGCCATTAAACCTCTTTAACCACCTAATTCATATCGCCACACGAAAGGATTCGTGCGGGAGCGGGGGGTTGACTTATACATTTTATAAAAAACATAATTAAAAACATTCATTTTATCTATTTTTTCTTACGCATTTCAAACTGCCCAATTAATTCATTCAATAATACAACATCATCATCAGTAATAAGCCCTTCTTGCTGGTAAGGCACAATAACATCTATTACAAAATCATATTCCTGAATAGTATTAATTTTTTTCCGCTTTAAGATTTTTACCATTTTATTCTCTCGCTTATAGGGCAAGTTCTGAAGCTTTATCTCTTTCCAAAATTCCTCGACACATTTTCCATGACCTTCTTGAAAATAGGTAAAAACATCGTCTATTTTATATTTTAAACTTTTAAGATTTCTATATTCCGGCTTTGCATTTTCAATACTTATCTTAAATTCTTTGTAAATACTTATCACATCATTTATGGCTGTATCATCCCAATTTTTTGGAGGGTAAATTTTAAATGAATTAATTGCAATTTCCGTTGCAATAATTAAACTTCTAACTGATTCATCATATTTTAAAGCACTCATCTTTTTCTTTTTAATTTAATATAACAACCTAATACCCCAATTTATATATTTCGTAATGTTCTCATTACCTGCACCTATTCCTTCTCTTATATTTCCAGACATATTTTTACTCCTCCAATAGTCAATCTGTAATTGCTCACTTCCTCTAATGGCCCAGTAAGAAGAATCCAATAATCGCGATGAATAACCTCCTGGTTTTGTTGCCGGCAAAGAACTAGAAAGCTCTGCTGGCCCATATTTTATTAATCCATTATCAATATGATGATTCGCATCTCTATTCTTTACTATTTGCTCAGGAGTACCATATCCACTAGACCTTCCTACATAAACCTTAGAACCATCTAAGCTTGTTTTTGTATAAGTTACATAATGAAATCCCCTTGGATCAAGTGATCTATGAATAGCATCTACAATTTCTCTGGCGTCATCCTTTATTACTTCTCTATTATCCCAGACCCATACTGTTGTTGCTGCTCCCCAAGCTACCGGTATAAGAACATCATCGGCAACTCCAACTCCTGTCACATCATCAGCTATTAATCCTGTGGTTAAAAGACCTGCATATCCAAATGCTTCATTGTTATATCTGGAAGGATTACTTTCTTTTGTAGATACATAATTATGAATAAATTCATCATTTTTACCTGAACTAATTGCACTTGCTCCTTGTGGAGGTTTATTATTATAATTATCTACATAACTATTCAGCCCGGTAGTAGCACTATACGACCCAACACTCGATGCAGTACCCGCCAATGAACTTATCCATGCACTTGAATCCCATTTAAAAGGATTAAGCTGTCCACCACTTGCAGCAGCTCCATGTACATATGTTGAAAAAACAAGTCCTAATACAAATTCAAAAATTGATTCCCCACTTGGATCTATATATTTTAAAGGATTATTTAAGACATATCCATACCTATTATAGTTTTGCGTATTAAAAGGATCTTGTATATTATTATCCGGTTGCAGGAAACGATGCAGTTTCGGATCATACAAACGACCGTTCATATTTATTATACCAACACTTTGCAAATGTTCATGACCTGTATATCCGCGATCTAATGTTGATAGTCCTGTCAATGTATTTCCGGTGCCGTCTTGCACCTTAACAATACCACCCCAGGCATCAAACAGTCTTTTTTCAATAACAGTACCTGACTGATCTGTTATTGCTACAATTGAGCCCTGATAATCTCTTTGCAAATATAAATATTTCTGATTGCCCAATCCATCACTTTTAACAGCTATAGGTGCAGAATAGCCATCTCCTCCAATATAAGTAACAAAATCAAATACTCCTGTTTTTATATTCTCTTTAATCTCCATACTACCATCTGCAGAGTAATATTTATGATACGGTCTTTTAAGCTTTTCATCTTGTAGATCTCCATAAAACATGGCCGTTCTCCCATTGTCGTCATTATACTCAAAACTTATTTTATCTATTCCCTTTTCATCAATTAAAACAGGGCTTTTAAAAGTATTATAGCTTATATTCTGAGTTGGTTTTGCAGTGTAATACGTTGATGCTTCAGGAGTAACTGATATCGAAGAGTTTTGATAAGGTTTGTCTACTGCATAGTTATAAGTCCCTAAGCTATTCTGCGTAATTCTACCTTTATCATCATAAGATTGTGTTTCCTGAACTCCTTTTGAATTAGTATATTCGGTTAGCCTATCAAAACTATCATATTTAAAACTTTCATTCCAGGCAAATAAACTATTCGAACGACTGTCTAAATTTCCTTTTTTTACATCAAAAAAAGCAGTATTTAAAGTTACTATATTTACAGAAGATGCTGTTTTGTCATACTTCAACTGCAAAGTATAACCATACGGATCATAAGTGTTAGTAATTGTAGTTGGGCCATTCTGAGCAGACAATAATTGCCCTCTAGCATTTATTGCATTCGTTTGCCATAAAAGAGCATTGGTGTCATTATCAAATATTTGATATTGTGATCCATTCTGATACGTATATTTAACGTTTTTCACACTAGACTTACCCGAACCCAATCTTGCTGCTGTTGATGTTTCCGCTAATAACCTCCCAAAAGAATCATATTTAAAATCTTTTGTGAATACAGCGTAAGGCGTAGTTTCTAGTTTTTTGCTAATTCGTTGTGAAGGGTCATACGTATATTCAGTCGTTATTGTATTTGTTCCGTTTGTCAAATCTTCAAACTTACTACTTACCAATAACTTAGCGGTATCATCATAAGTATATGTTGTTTTAGAATTTGTATCAGTTCCCCCTATTATTGTTTTTTCTATTACTTTACCAGCACTACTTAATTTATAAGTCGTTATTCCGTTTTTATTTTCCTCACTGGTGAGTTCCCCAAAATCATTATACTTATATTTAAAAATCCCTGCCGAAGGATCTTCAAATTGACTTTTTCGTCCCCAGCCATCTAACGAAACAATTGTTTTTACTCCTCCATAGTTAGACTCTTTTAAACTACCGTTAGGAAAATAAGTATATTTGATAATATTATCCGGTTTATCAAATTTAGATATGACATTCCCCAGAGCATCTTTAACATAGGTTTCATTTTTTGTTCCATCATAGATTTGAGTAGTAAGCCCGGAATATGTAATATCTACTGTTTTAAATGTATGGGCTATAGTCCGAAATATCCTTCCGTACTCATCAAATTTTGTCTCATTCCATTGTGATGGGGCGGCACCAATATAAGGTTCGCTTACTTTAAAATTTCGATCCTGAATATCATACAAGTAAGAAACATAAGAGAATGATCCCATGATGTTTTTAGCTCCCGACTTTGTTTTTCTCCCTAAATCATCAAATGTATCTTCAGTTAAAGTACCATCATCCGATGTTTTTGTAAAGATTACACCGCCTAAATTATTCAGATACTTGTATACGATCTTGTTACCAAGATAATCTGTTTCTTTTGTCTTTTTAAACCATTCATCATAATCGTAAAGGGTTGTTTGAAGAAAAGGATTCGTTTTTGATTTTAATGTTCCATTAGTATTATACTGGAATGTTGTAGCTAATTTTTCAATATCAATACTCTTATTTAAAAATCTTCCCGAAGAATCATATTCATAACTTGTCTCTCTGGAATCTGAACCCGCTTTTACTATTTTTTTAATAATGTTTCCGAATACATCATACCAATTGTTTTCTGTAACATAATTAGTTGTTGCATCACCTTTTTTCTTGATTTGTGACAGAAGCTGATTAGAATCATATTCATACAATTCTTCTGTTGCCATATTAGAACCACCCAATGATACATTTTGAATCTTACTAGAGGATCTGCCAACAATATAAGGCGAAACTTTAGGTGTTTCATAAACAATATTAGTAACACTTGTTTGTAAAGTTGTCCCTCCTTCTTTTGTAAATGTTACAATCTTTTTAGGATTATTATATTCATCATAATCTATCGCTGTTTCCGTACTTATATTTTGTAAAGCATCAAACTGCTTGTTAGAGATATTTTTAAACTTAAAAACTTTATTAGCTAATAAATCACTTTCATAAGTTGAAAGAGTTTTTTTAATATAATTTGTTGGTGTATTTACAGCAGCATTAGCTTCTTCATTGATGCTTGCAGAAAAATCACTTTCTGATTCTATTACTGTATCTGCATCTAAAGTGATACTTTGTGAAGCTATCAAATTTTCAGACCCTGTTACCGTATAATCTTTTTTAACGATTGTTCTTTCAGTAAAACTTGAATAACATCTCAGAGGTTCATAAAGCCCTAAAACCTCATAATTTTCTACATTAACACCTCTTTGGCTAATATCATTCTTAGAGATATACGAAATAATTTGAGAGTTATCATCATGCCAATTCGTGCGAACTGTAGAATAAAAACCAAGAAAACCAAGTCCATCTAAGTTAGTTACCGCACCTGAATAGAAGAACAATTGCTTTTTATATTGAGACTTACTTTGCTTTTCAATTTTTGATACAACTTTTAATTCAGGGGCATTAACAATATCCTGATTCGGATAATTTTCAGTAAGTACGTTTGCGGTATAAACACCGTTACCATTAGTTAGCGATGAATAAGTAATTGTTTCTTTAACCCCGTTACCTAATGTAACCGATCTCAAAAGTTTATCCTTACTCGAGTCTTTATTTACTACCAAATAGCGCAACGACCTATCTCTAGTTCCAGCATCTTTAAATAAAACCACTTGATTTTTTGACATCGTGTTTTTATTAACAAGCATAGAATAGGTATAACCGCCTGTATTAAAACCATAATCATAAGTAAGTTCTTTGGCAGGTAAAGGAAAAAGATTTGTAACTGATGCAAATTTTAAATTTAACCGATCTAAAGAAGAAACAGAAAAAATATCAGTGGCTCCATCACTATTAAAATCTATAAATTTACCTATTGATCCATTATTATACGGAGTGGAAGGATTATCAGAAGGAGTAAAAGAAATCCCATCAGAAAAAAGTTTTGGTCCGTAATCAATTCTTCCATCACCATTATAATCTGCCAGAGCCGGCCATAAATATGGAGAATATCCTGTATTACTTACAGGAATTGTAATGGTTTGCACCTTAACAAAGGTATTCGCATTATTTAATGAATAAATATCAATAACATTTTTATTGGTTACAACAATATCCGTTTTACCATCACCATCAATGTCTGCTGCAAAAAATGATGATTGTCCTTGTCCCCCCGTAGTAGTTTTTCTAAATTCCCCACTTAACCTCCCCGCAAAATTAACTGCGTTAGAGGCAGCCCTTGGATCTAAATTCACAAAATATACACCACCGCCAGATGTATCGTTGGTACCTATTCTAATGTCTCCATCCCCTACCGTTCTTGAAGGAATATTATAAGGAATATTACTACCAAACGGCATTCCACCTTCAATAATAATTACGTCAGTAATCTTATCACCATTAAAATCTCCAGATAGATAGGTTTTTATTGCCCCGTACGCCATATTGCTATTTGAAATACTCTCATTAAAATACATAGGAAACGTATAATTAATTTCATGTTCCAGTTTTACAGGACTATTTCCTTCAGAATTATTTGAAAATATTGAAAATGTTGTTAAATTCGAATTACCGTCTGTTCTTGCCACACACCAATTTTGATTTTGTTCTAATTTATAACCTGATGAAGCATTTCCGGACAAACTATTAACCAAAAATATTTCATCAAAAATACTTTTTGTATAAATCTTGGTCCCTACCACAGATGTGGTATTTGAATCTATATTAGGATAAAATGTATAACTGCTTCTTTTTTGAGCATTTGAAGAAAAAGTTATAAGACCAAATTTGTTATCCATTCCAAAATCTCCCAAAATTTTCGTATCATCCCCTCCATTTTCAGCATTTTTATCTATAATATGTCCTTCAGGCATAACTGGAGTAGAGTTCACACTTAAGGCTGTAAAAGATTCTAGCATTGAAATAGTATCTTCAGTATTTTCGTACTCAAAAATAGTTGGATTGTAACTTTTAGTATTATCCCCACTTTTTTCTGTTATACTTTTCAACCTTTCATAAAAAAGAGATGTTGTGTCATGGGTAAGGTTATAATTTCTATAACCAACACCATTTCCCAGCACTTTAATATCACTCAAAACTGTATTTCTAATAAAAAGCTGACCTCCAGTATAAGTGTGTTCCTCTCTCAATCTGGCTTTGTAAACAAATTGTATTTCATTAATGGGAGTACCATCTAATCTAGCACTATATTTTATTGTAGTAATGTTTAAAATATTATTAGCTAAAGCATAGGTGTAACTTATTCGAACACCTTGAGCATTCTCCCAATAGGTAATTGCCCAATCAGTAATAGAACGAGAATCTATAGAGTTACCATAAATTGCTTTTGATCCATCAGGATACTCTACTTTAAAGTACGAAGGACCATAATTAGCTCCACCAGGATGAACTCCATAAGAAGTTATCTTAGTATTTGAAAAATTCTCCGTTTCATATACTATTTCATTCGAGCCATAAACTCCGGAAGTCCCACTTTTAATAATTAATCTTTGTCCATCTAACGAAAATCTGTCTAAATTATCAAAATCAACCGGATCAGAAATACCATCATGAAATTTAGTTGACGGGATTCTTTTTATTGAAGATAATCCAGAAATATTCCAGCCGTAACCAGCCACTCCATTATCTCCCTGACTATTATATGCGAGACTTACTTTTGGTACTACACCATTGATTCCGGGAGGAACAGCAATAGGAATATTATAATTTGCTGCTCCGGATAAAGAAACGGACAATTCTCCTTGTGTAACACCAACTTCTGTCGACGAACCTGTTGGAGTTGTTTGTCCAGAAGCAAACAAACCTATCAATAAGAATATCTGCGTTAAGTAAAAATTCTTCATATCCTTTATTGTTTGATGATTTTAATAGACTTCTCTCCTCCGTCTTTGTACGAAAGCAAAACAAGATAAACACCCGTTGCGTAACCCTGAAAAGGAATATTTAACGCATTAGTTCGTTCGTTTACCTGATATGTTCTTAAAACTTGTCCCGTAACTGAATACACATAAATAGAACTCACATAATTATCCTGTGCTAATTGCCATTGCAAGTACAGCTCTTCCTTTACTGGATTTGGGTAGTAGGAGATAACGTCTTCGGGCGAAAACTTTAGTAAATCATCAGCTGTTAAAGCTTCTATTTCTTTTATATCAGTTGCTTGTTTTGCAGTTGTACCGCAATCTGACAAGCACAATTCTCTTAAAACCTGATTTCCGGCAGCATCATAACCAAAAATTACTTTTTGTTGTGCAGTTGCGGAGAAACTAAATAGAAGTATAAAAAAGGGTACAGTTATTTTCATTCTGGCTTATATTAAAATATTTCCTACAAAAATGTAGAATATATTCTATACAATAAAGCAAATATTGTTAAATAACATTAAATCAAAATTAACAAAGGAAAATTAACATAATGTTTGAATAAATAACAAACAATATCAAACTTTTATTGTTATTTTTTAGCTTTTTCAAAATAAGGAATAAAAAAAGCGAGACTTATATCTCGCTTTTAAATACAATAGTATACTATTTTATAAACTTTATTCTACAGTAACTGATTTTGCTAAGTTACGTGGCTGGTCAACATTACAACCTCTCATAACTGCAATGTAATAAGACAGCAATTGCAAAGGTATAGTTGTAATTAATGGAGACAACGCATCTGAAGTTTCCGGAATCTCAATTACATAATCGGCTAATTCACAAACTTGTGTATCACCTTTAGTAACTACAGCAATAATTTTACCACTTCTGGATTTTATCTCTTGAATGTTACTTACAATTTTATCATAATGCCCTTGTTTAGGAGCAATAACAATAACCGGCATATGCTCATCAATCAGCGCAATAGGACCATGTTTCATTTCGGCAGCAGGATAACCTTCTGCATGGATATAAGAGATCTCTTTAAGTTTTAAAGCACCTTCTAATGCAACTGGGAAATTATAACCACGACCTAAGTACAAACAGTTTGGAGCATCTTTAAAAATAGCTGCTATTTCTTTTGCTCTGTCGTTTGTTTCTAATGCTTCAGCAACTTTTTCAGGGATTATCTCTAATTCTTGTAAGTAAGTATGAAAATCAGTATTTGATAGCGTTCCTTTTGCTTTTCCTAATCTCAAGGCAATCATAGTCAAAACTGTAATTTGTGTTGTAAAAGCTTTAGTCGAAGCAACTCCAATTTCCGGTCCTGCGTGTGTGTATGCACCAGCATGACTTTCTCTTGAAATAGAAGAACCTACTACATTACAAACTCCAAAAACGAAAGCACCGTTTTCTTTTGCCAATTTAATAGCCGCCATCGTATCTGCAGTTTCTCCAGATTGAGAAATAGCGATAACAACATCGTCTTTATTGATAATTGGATTTCTGTATCTAAACTCAGAAGCATATTCTACTTCAACAGGAATACGGGTAAACTCTTCAAAAATATACTCTGCAACCAATCCTGCGTGCCATGAAGTACCACAAGCCACGATTAGAATCCGTTTAGCATTCAGAAATTTTTCAAGATTATCCTCAACACCTGCCATTTGAACAATTCCTTCATTTGCATGAAGTCTTCCTCTGTAAGTATCTTTTATTACACTTGGCTGCTCATAGATTTCTTTAAGCATAAAGTGATCATAACCTCCTTTTTCAATTTGCTCCAAATTCATTTGAAGCTGCTGAATATAAGGATCTACTAATGAGTCGTCTTTTATTTTTCTAACTTTAAGAGGCTTGTGCAATCTGATATTTGCCATTTCGCCATCTTCAAGATAAATAGCATTCGAAGTATATTCAATAAACGGTGAAGCATCAGAAGCAATAAAAAATTCTCCTTCTCCAACACCAATTGCCAATGGACTTCCTAGTCTTGCGGCAACAATTTCGTTTGGAGTCTTTTTATCAAAAACAGCAATTGCATAAGCACCTACAACCTGATTTAAAGCAACCTGAACCGCTTTACCCAATTTTAGGTTTTCGTTTTTCTGAACTTCTTCAATTAAGTTCACTAAAACTTCTGTATCTGTATCTGATTTAAAAGTATAACCTCTTTTAATTAATTCTTCTTTAAGCGGCGCATAATTCTCAATGATTCCATTATGAATAATAACCAACTCTCCAGAGTTTGAAAGATGCGGATGTGAGTTTACATCATTTGGAACTCCATGTGTAGCCCAACGAGTATGCCCAATTCCTATAGTTCCGTTTGTAGTAAAATTATCTTTTGCCTTTTCTTCAAGATCAGATACTTTACCTTTTGTTTTACAAACTTTTACACCGTCCCGGTCATCATACAACATAACACCAGCACTATCATATCCTCTGTATTCGAGTCGTTTTAATCCTTTGATAATAATAGGATACGCCTCTCTATGACCGATATATCCAACAATTCCACACATATATATTTATTAATTTGGTTTCGTGTAGTAAATTTCTAGTTTTAATTTTTTATCAGCAGAAACATTAGAAGTTCCACCGTACAAAATCGTTCCTAAAGGCCCCATAACTGAACCTCTTGGCGCCTCTGAAATAACGTTGTTTTTCAACTTTAACTTGTTCGAGGCAGTTACATCAATTCCTTCAGTTACTGCTAAGCCCAATCGAACATTTTTTATAGTAGCATCTTTTATAAGATTTCTAATGTGTTTTGTAATTCTAACTTTATAACTTGTTCCTCGTTTGGTAGTTGCATCAACATTTAAGATCCCACCAAAAACAGTTCTGTTAGCCTTAGGATCTTTAGGATCTAAACTAGTCGTATTATCTACATAATCAGCAATAATGGTATTATTATCAAGATCATATAAATATACTCTTTTTGGCTCTCTTTCAGCAGTTTTCATTTTATCTGCATCAATATAAAAAACCAAGTTAGCTTCATTAACTAACCACTTTTTAGCTCTAATTTGATCTAATTGCGAAGCAAAATCTTTTAATTCAATAACCGCTACCGATCCCTGACCTCCTTTTAGATAAAGTCTGTCATCACCAGTCTTATCCTTATCAAGCCTATCTGCTATTGCAGCCTGATACGTAGGATCTTTAGCATCCGTCTGTAAGCCTGCAGCTGCTCCAGTTAAATTAATAACTAAAGTTTTTTCTTCTGTCGTAGCATCAGGATCAGTTGTAATCGCCGTTTTTGCTTTATACGTTATCGTAATTTTTGCCGGACCACCTGATTTCAAAAAGTCAAGCATTGCCATATTAGTTGGACTACCATCTGCTGCTTTTTCAACCTGAAAATACAATCCTCTAAAATACTCCTGAAAAACATCCTGCGATGCAAGTTTTGATGCTGGCGCATTTAAAATTTTGGCTTGAAAAAAAGCTTTGTTTAAATATAAACGCATTTGGGGAGCAGAATATGTATAAGTTTTTACGGCAGCAGTTGGATCTACTACTACTTTCGTCTGTGTTGCATCAAAAAAGAAATTATCATTCTGCGATTTATCAGCAGTGATAGAATCATTTAATCGATTTCCAAGCTTTTTAGTGTTAAAATTTACATCCTCTGGAGCTGGATTTGAGTCCTGATAAGTATAATACAGCTTAGCAAACTGAGAACCACCATTAAATTCACTAGTATACATCTGCGCTCCGGACTCATAAACACTAAGTTTAATTTTTCCTATATTTGGCTTTGAACCATAAATAGAATCCAAAGCATAAATACTCCCTCCATTAGTGTCGGCAGCAGTTATATGACTAAAATAAGGTACCGTAAGCACAGCACTTTCTATAACTGGAGCTTCTCCTATAGTTGGTGCATAAGTAACCAATCCAACTTGAGAAACAAAATTTGAAGTTGTAGTTCCAAAAACAGGATTATCATAAATACCTAATTCATAAAATGGTAATGCGCTTGACTGAACCGGGGTCACTTCCTGATTATATGCCAGAACATCATATTGCTCCGGAACTAAATCAAAATGATTATCACCTATTAATTCCTCACCAATAGCGTTAAAATCTTTATCGCAAGAATACAAAAGAACAACTGTTGCAGCTAATAGAATTTTCTTAATAAAAGAAGTATTGTACATGTTTAATTATAAAGTTAATTTTTTAAAGACCCATCGTTTTATAGAAATTTGTATACGCTTCAGCGAATGCATCTTTCGTGGCGAAAGGTAAAAAAGGTTTTCCTGAAGATTCTATAAATTTTGTTAAACTTGGAGATACATTTTCAGATGCTATAATCACGGCATCAGAATGTAAGATACTAGCCTTTAAGATATTTTCGTAATTTGGTATTTCTAAATCAACAACAGAATCGTGTGGAACGCCGTCAAATTTTACCTTGTTTATCATTTCCAAATCTAAATTTTCATCAAAAGACTGCCCATAAACGGAGGTTACAATCTTAGTTTCAGAAAATAAAGCTTCATTTTTATAGTAATGTTTCATGTAAATTGGCAACATAGCAGCCAACCAACCGTGAACATGAATAATATCCGGAACCCAATTCAGTTTTTTTACGGTCTCAACAACTCCTTTTGCAAAAAATATTGCTCTCTCGTCATTATCAGGATACAAAACACCTTCTTCGTCAGCAAAAGTTGCTTTACGCTTAAAATATTCATCATTATCGATAAAATAAACCTGAATTCTTTCTTTCGGAATCGAAGCTACCTTAATAATCAATGGCATATCTAAGTCATTCACTACCAAATTCATTCCTGAAAGTCTAATAACTTCATGTAATTGGTGTCTTCTTTCGTTGATATTTCCATATCTTGGCATGAAAATTCTTATCTGACCTCCTTGATCGTTAATCATTTTTGGAACGTCATAAGACATTAAAGAAACCTCATTTTCAGCCAAATAAGGCACGACTTCAGATGATACATATAATATCCTCTTATCTTTCATAATAGTATTTTACTTAATTTTTGGTAATAAAAACGTTGCAAAATTACAAAATTTTATGCAGTTATTAACTAATATATTATGTTTGCACTAAATTTTAATAATACTGGCATGCATATTTTCTACGGTAAAGTAGCTTTGATAGCTTATTTAAAAACTATCAAAACCGCAAATTCAACCATCGGATTTGTACCAACAATGGGCGCTTTACATCAGGGGCATTTAGCTTTAATGCAAAGATCACTTAAAGAAAATGACGACACTGTTGTGAGTATTTTTGTCAATCCAACGCAATTCAATAATCCCGAAGATCTCGAAAAATACCCGAGAACACTTGAAGAAGACGTAAAAAAAATGCGAGGATTAAGTGACAAAATGATTTTATATGCTCCTTCTGTTGATGATATTTATGAAGGACACACTATTTCGCAATCTTTTGACTTTGACGGATTAGAAAATCAGATGGAAGGGAAATTCAGACCCGGACATTTTAACGGAGTCGGAACCATCGTAAAACGTCTGTTTGAGATCGTTACGCCAACAAATGCTTATTTTGGAGAAAAAGATTTCCAGCAATTACAAATTGTCAAGAAAATGGTCGAAAAGAACCATTTGCCAGTAAATGTAGTTGGTTGCCCTATTTTTAGAGAAGAAAATCAACTGGCAATGAGTTCTCGAAATGAACGCTTAACTCCCGAAGAAAGAAAAGAAGCATCAATTATTTACAAAGTTTTAACTGAAGCTAAAGAAATATTCCAGACCAATACTCCGGAAGAAACCATCGCTTTTGTAGAAAATTCTTTCAAAGACAACGAACGATTTGACCTCGAATATTTTGTTATTGCTGACGAATCCACATTATTACCTATAGATCATAAAACTAAAGACAAAAATTACCGTGCATTTATAGCGGTATTTGTTAATTCTATAAGGTTGATTGACACCATTTCATTAAATTAATTTACCTTTGCACCATGCAAATTCAAGTTATAAAATCTAAAATTCATCGTGTAAAAGTAACTGGAGCTGATTTAAATTATATTGGCAGTATTACTATTGACGAAACATTACTGGAAGCCTCAAACATTATTGAAGGCGAAAAAGTAGCTATTGTAAACATCAATAATGGAGAACGTTTTGAAACTTATGCCATTAAAGGAATAAAAAATTCAGGCGAAATAACCCTGAATGGTCCTGCGGCAAGAAAAGTTCAAAAAGACGATATTATTATCATTATATCCTATGCAACCCTGGAATTTGAAGAAGCTAAAACCTTCAAACCATGGATCATTTTCCCTAATGAAAACGATAATTCGCTAACCTAAGTTTTTCTTTTACACTCTATCTTACTATTATTTGTCAAAATTATTTTTGAACAAATCAGATTGCTTTTGCCTCAAATAAAAGGATCAAAACAAAAACCTTTGGAGTTTAAAAATTACGAATAAAATTAACCGCAAAGCACGCTAAGATTTAATTTTACTTTATGCATAGAAAACGCAAAGTTCGCAAAGCTACATCAAGACAAAGCTTTGCGAACTTTGTGTTTTTTTAAACATCTAAATAGATAAAAATCTTAGCGTGCTTTGCGGTTAAAATGATTAATCAATACAAAATATTTTATATTTCTCCACAGGTTTTCTATAACAAAAAAGCAAATAAAGTATTATATTGCTACATTATTTCAATACTTTTTAATTCACTGAAATACCCCAAATCATGAAAAAAGTTTACTTACTATTTATCTTTATTTCAATTTCTGCTTTCTCACAGAAAACATTCGACAACATTCAATCTGAGAAACTTGGAGAAGAAAGAAGAATAACCATCGGACTTCCCGCTTCTTATGAATCTAATCCAGACAAAAAATACCCTGTTCTTTATTTATTAGACGGCGATTATTTATTCGATCCATTTTCCGGAGCTTTAAGTTACGGAACCTATTGGGACGATTTGCCTGAGATGATTATTATTGGCGTTCACCAAAATAAAAACGGAGAACGCGAAGACGACTCAACAATTGATCAAAATACAGGTTTGCCTTTTGAAAAAGGAGCCAAGTTTTTTGAATTTATCGGAGCTGAATTAGTTCCTTATATCGAAAAAAAATACCGCACATCTCCTTTCAGAGTTATTGCCGGTCATGATATTACAGCAAGTTTTATCAATTTCTATTTGTATAAAGAAGAACCGCTTTTTAACGCTTATATCTGTTTAAGCCCGGAACTTGCCCCAAAAATGGAAGTTCGTATTCCGGAGAAATTTGCAAAAGTAACACAACCTTTCTTCTATTATCTTTCTGCTGCCGATGGCGACATCAAGAAAATCAAAGAACCTATAGAAAAATTGGACAGCAATATTAAAATCGCAAATAATCCGTTAGTAAGTTATAAATACGAATTATTTAAAGGAACAACTCATTACACAGAAGTTCTTCATTCGATTCCAAGTGCATTGTATCAGATTTTTGAAGTTTACAGACCAATAAATTCTGCCGAGTACAATGAGAAAATTGCCGTTCTTGAAACCGGATATGCTGATTATCTTCAAAACAAATACGACATGATGTCTAAAGTTTTGGGAGTTCAAATTCCCGTAAGAATGAGTGATTTTAAAGTAATCGAAAATATTATCTTAAAGAAAAATGCATACGACGAGTTAGGAAGAATGGCAGAAATTGGAAACGTAAATTACCCAAAAGCCATGCTTGGAGAATATGAATTGGGATTAATGTATGAGAAAATGGGCGATCCTAAACATGCCGCAAAAAAATATCAAAATGCTTCGCAAATGGAGCCAATTGGTGATTTGAATAAAGATTTGATGTACGAGAAAATCGACGAGATGAATACCCTTGCAAAAAAGACCAAATAATGTCAAAAGTTAAAACTTCTTTTTTTTGTCAAAACTGCGGAACTCAATATGCCAAATGGCAAGGACAATGCAATGCCTGCAAAGAATGGAATACTATTGCGGAAGAAATTATTCAGAAACAGGAAAAAGTAGCCTGGAAAAGTGAACCAGCTTCAAACGGTAAAGCGCCTCGTCCGTTAAAAATTAACGAAATTGATTCGGCTCTGGAAATCCGTATGGACACAACCGACGGTGAATTAAATCGCGTTCTTGGCGGCGGAATCGTTCCGGGATCCCTGACGCTTTTGGGCGGTGAACCGGGAATTGGAAAAAGTACACTTTTACTTCAAATATCATTAAAGTTACCTTATAAAACACTTTATGTTTCTGGTGAAGAAAGTCAGAAGCAAATAAAAATGCGTGCCGAAAGAATAACGCCAAATAGCGATAATTGCTATATTTTGACGGAAACTAAAACGCAAAATATATTCAAGCAAATTGAAGCGATTCAGCCTGAAATTGTCATTATCGACTCGATTCAGACTTTACATACCGATTATATTGAATCTACAGCAGGAAGTATTTCTCAAATTAGAGAAACTACTGCCGAACTGATAAAATTTGCCAAAGAAACCAATATTCCCGTTATTTTAATTGGACATATTACAAAAGATGGAAACATCGCCGGACCAAAAATCCTCGAGCACATGGTCGACACGGTTTTACAATTTGAAGGCGATCGAAATCATGTTTACAGAATCCTGCGTTCCTTAAAAAACCGTTTTGGCTCAACTGCCGAATTGGGAATTTATGAGATGTTAGGTAGCGGTTTGCGAGAAGTAAGCAATCCGTCCGAAATATTGATTTCGCACAAAGACGAAGAAATGTCGGGAACTGCAATCGCTACAACCATGGAAGGAATGCGTCCGTTGATGATCGAAATACAATCGTTGGTAAGTACGGCGGTTTATGGAACTCCACAGCGCAGCACCACTGGCTACAACGCCAAAAGGCTAAACATGATTCTGGCAGTTTTAGAAAAAAGAGCCGGATTCCGTTTAGGAGCAAAAGACGTTTTCCTGAATGTTACTGGAGGAATTTCTGTAGATGATCCTGCAATTGACCTTGCGGTTGTTGCTGCTATTTTATCGTCAAACGAAGATATTTCGGTAACAAAAGGTTTCTGTTTTGCGGGTGAAGTTGGACTTTCAGGCGAAATTCGACCTGTAAATCGTGTAGATCAGAGAATTCAGGAAGCTGAAAAATTAGGATTCACTTCTATATTTGTATCTAAATACAATAAAATTGCCTTAAAAAATACAGGAATCAAGATTGAGCTTGTTGCAAAAATTGAAGATGTTGCCAGTATTTTATTTGGTTAAATACTTCTATCATAAAAAAATCCTGTCCGAACATTTTGAATAAAATTGCTCAGACAGGATTTTTTTACAAGTAGAAAATTTATTATTTCAAAATTCTAAAACTTCCTTCAGTAACGGTAAATGTTTTATCTCCTTTAGTTCCGGAAAAAGTAAATGTTCCTTCAATTTTTTTATCATCAACTGCGGTAATATTAACAGTTCCTGATGTTGCGCTGGCATTACTAAAATCCGGCATAAAACTAAATGAAACCTGATAAGTAGATTCAAGTTTTGATAAATCATAAACGACTGCATGACTTCCTGCTGTGATAGTCTTTGGCATCCATAAAGAAACACTTTTATAAGTATTGTCGATACCTGAAGCTCCCATGATATTTACATTCAATGAAGTGGAGATGCCAGGCTCAAAATTGTAAACAGTTCCATTGTATTTAAATTTCATAAATTCTTCTGTGCTGCCCTGTTCTGATTTATCAGGATCTTGAGAATCATTACTGCAAGATGACAAAACCAGTGCGCAAATCGCAAAAGACAAAAACATAATTTTTTTAAGGACTTTCATTTCGTATTATTTTAATTTATTAGCGAGCTAAAAGTATTGGGTTTAAATGAAAAAACATTACGGTTTTCCGCAATCCTAAACCCATCTCTTAAATATATTTTATTTTAAAAAAAACACTTCGAACACAACAACAATGTAATCAGCACTTTAGAACATTAACCAAAAATTAAAAGAAAAATTTCAGAACTGATAATTTTAAATTTAAATTTACGCAGGATTTCCAATCTGAATAATTTCAAAGCAAAACAATTTATGACAGCCACAAAACAAAAAATATTTAAAGCACTTAAAATACTTGCTCTGTTATTTGTTTTACTTTGTATTGGATTGTATTATTTTCGTGATTCGCTTTTAAAACAAGCTATCGCCAAAGTAACCCATAAAATGGCTGTCGATTATAACAGTACATTTTCTGTAAAATCAGCTTCATTTGATGGCTTATCAGGAATTAAACTGACCGATGTTATTCTGGTTCCAAAAAATGCTGATACACTTTGCCACATTCAAAAAATAGAAACCAGTATCAGTTTAGCCAATTTATTAATTGGAAATGTTCAAGTTGGAACTTTAAAAGTGAACAACGGATACATACAATTAGTTAAAAAAGGGAATATCCGTAATTTTGATGCTTTCCTGAAAAAAAACAAATCAGATTCTGATAAAAATGAAAAAAGAAAATACGCCGCTTTTGCGTATCGCATCATTTCAAAATTACTGAATTTGGTTCCGACTGATATGGATTTAAAAAATCTAAATTTCAGAATTGATGATAACGGCAAAAAAGCCTCTATTGCCATCAATAAACTTGTTCTGGACAACAAACAACTCGAAACCAATCTTCATGTTCAAAGCAAAGATTTCGATCAGCGCTGGAACATAAAAGGATTTGCCGATCCCAGAAACAAAAAAGCCGACATTCGGTTCTTTAATTTAGATACTGGCGCCATTAGAGTTCCTTATTTAGATGAACGTTACAACCTAAAAGCAAGTTTTGATTCGATTCGTTTAAATGTTCAAAACATAGACAAAGACGGAAGCGAATTGCATATTGATGGTTTTACTTCGATTACAAATTTAAAAATCAATCATCCAAAAATAGCCGGTAAAGATGTAGTCATTAAAAATGCTCGTTTTGATTATCGCTTTTTGTTAGGAAGTGATTTTATCTCGATTGACAGTACTTCGACGATGCAGTTGAATAAAATAAAATTGCATCCTTACGTTTCTTATAATACCGAAAAGGATACTGTTTATACTTTGAAAGTAAATATTCCGAAAATGCAGGCACAAAACTTTATCGTTTCATTGCCGGAAGGACTATTTACACATTTTCAGGGTATGGAAGCAACTGGAAATTTTGAATATAAACTGGATTTTAAATTCAATAAAAACAAACCAAATACTTTAGTTTTTGACAGTAAACTGAACAAAGAAAATTTAAAAATCACAAAATACGGTGAAGCCGATCTTAATAAACTAAACGGCGAATTTGTTTATCGCGCCATTATTCAAAATGTATTACAGCGTCCGGTTTTAGTTGGAAACGCGAATCCGAGTTATACACCTTTAGACCAAATTTCACCTTATTTACGAAAATGTGTTTTAACGACTGAAGATCCTTCATTCTTCTCACATCGTGGTTTTATCAATGAAGCTTTCAAACAATCTATTTTAAAGAATATCAGAACCCAAAAGTTCTCGCGTGGCGCCAGTACAATTAGCATGCAGTTAATCAAAAACGTTTTCCTGACGCGCGAAAAAACGCTTTCGCGAAAGCTGGAAGAAATTTTATTGGTTTACATCTTAGAAAACAATCGCGTTGTTAGCAAAGAAAGAATGCTGGAAGTGTATTTCAATATCATTGAATGGGGACCAAACGTGTACGGAATTGGCGAAGCGAGTCATTTTTATTTCCAAAAAAGCCCTTCTAATTTAAATGTTGATGAATGTTTGTTTTTGGCAACGATTATTCCGAAACCGAGAAAATTCATGTATCAGTTCAATGATCAGGGAAATTTGAAAGATTTTGCAGTGAAAAACCAAAAATTCTTAAGAAACTTAATGTTCCGACGTGGACTTTTAATCCCTGAAGATACACTTGGGCAATTGCCTGTTTATATTTCCGGAAATGCTCGATCGTTAATTAAGATAAAAGCTCCCGATTCGACAGCTATTCCAGTCGATTCATTGGGAACTGATGATGAATTTGATTTGTAATAATTTAAAAACTCCGGTTAGAATTTTATGCATTTTACTCTAATACTTTTTACATTAGGTATTGTTTTTATATTTGTGGGATTGGCTGAATATATATTTCCTCCAAAAAACAGAAATCAAAAAGGATATCGCACGAAAAATTCTTTAAGGTCTCAAGAACGATGGGATTTTGCACAAAAATATTCTGCAAAAATGATTATGATTTCTGCAATATGTTTAATCATAATTTCTTTTGTTGGATTGTATTTCGCTTTTACAGATACTGGAGGTTTCATTATTTCACTCACTGTCATTGTGTTTTTTATATTTTTTATTAGACAAAAAACAGAAAAAGCAATTAAAAATAAATTTGATTAAAAAAGCCTACAAAGCATTATACTTTTGTAGGCTTTAATAAATCTTAGCTCTGAAATATTTAAGGCGCAGGATCAGGAATTATTGCCTGAACTGCTGCAATCTCAGTTAAAATTTCTTTGGATAAAAACACGTCGATTGTGTCTATGTTTTCTTTTAACTGCTCCATTGTTGTAGCGCCAATAATAGCACTGGTCAAAAACGGTTGTTGCAATACAAATCCCATTGCCAATTGCGTTAACGTTAAGCCATGTTTATTAGCGATCTCCTGATACAATTTTGTTGCCTGCGTACATTGATCGCTATTGTAACGTGTGTATTGCGGAAAAAGATTAATTCTCGCATTTGGATGTGCTTCTCCTGTCAAAAACTTACCTGTTAAAACTCCAAACGCCAAAGGAGAATAAGCCAATAAACCCACATTTTCATACTTAGAGACTTCAGCAGAGTTAACTTCAAAAAGACGATTTAATAAATTATAAGGGTTTTGAACCGTTTTGATTCTTGGAAGGTTTTGATATTTACTTTCTTCCAGAAAACGCATCATTCCCCACGCATTTTCGTTAGAAACGCCAATGTGTTTTATTTTTCCTTCTTTAATTAATCCATCAAAAGTTTCCAGGACTTCTCTAAAATTATCTTCCCATACAGCATTGTGATCTTTAAAACCACGTTGCCCAAAATAATTGGTTTGTCGTTCCGGCCAATGCATCTGATATAAATCGATATAATCCGTCTGAAGGCGTTTTAAGCTGCTTTCTAAAGCATATTTAATACTTGCCGAAGAGAAATCTATTTTCTCGCGCATATAAGTAAAATTTGGGTTTGGACCTGCTATCTTAGATGCCAAAACCACTTTATCACGATTTCCTGATTTCTTAAACCAGGTTCCAATTATTTTCTCTGTGCTTCCATAAGTTTCTTCATGCGCCGGAATTGAATACATTTCGGCAGTATCAAAAAAGTTTATGCCTCTTTCAAGCGCATAATCCATTTGTTGATGTCCTTCGGCTTCCGTGTTTTGTTGACCAAAAGTCATCGTTCCAAGGTTTATTTTACTAACTTTTATATCTGTATTTGGTAAAGTAGTGTATTTCATTTTTTTGAGGTTCTAAGGTTCTAAGTCTCTAAGATTCTAAGTTTTTTTTCTTTTGAATATTAAGCTTCAAAGATACAAAGGGATTTAGCAAATGGAAATGTGACAAAAGTTAAAACAAAGATAAAATCTGACTTAAGATAAATTCCAATATAAAAAATCCAAATTCCAAATCTTAAATCTTGGATTAAAACATATAGTCCCTACGGGACAACATTTTGTGGCTGGTTTTTCTTTTCTACCAACATTTTTCTACCAATATTTAACTCCTGACGGAGTATCTTATAAAGACTAAAATATTTAGCTATTACAAACTATCTCGTAGAGATTACATATTGGTAGACAATTGTTTACACACCATGATAATGTCCCGTATGGGACTATACTTTATTCTATTGATAATAATAACCCAGCCAATTAAACCTACAAGGTTTTGAAAACCTTGCTGGAAAGAAAACAAAAAGGCTCAAAGTTAAAAACTTTGAGCCTTTGCATCTCAAAACCTTAGCTCCTTAGAGACTTAGAACCTTAATTTATACTATTAAGCATTTCAGCGATTTCATCTAATCTTGGTGTTAAGATGATTTCGATTCTACGGTTTTTAGCTTTTCCTTCCGGAGTTTCATTACTTGCAAGCGGAGAAAATTCACTGCGGCCTGCAGCTGTTAATTTTTGCTTGTTGATTTTAGCATTTTCGCTTAAAATAGCAACAATTGCTGTAGCTCTTTTAGTCGATAAATCCCAGTTGTTTGCGATTGGTCCTGAACCTGCATACGGATCATCATCCGTGTGTCCTTCGATAAGAACCGAAAGATCAGGATTATCTCCTAATACTTTTCCTAATTCTACAACCGCTTTTCTACCTTCTACACCAACAGCCCAGCTTCCTGAGTTAAAAAGCAATTTGTTTTCCATAGAAACATATACTTTTCCGTTTTTCTGTTCTACTGTAAGACCTTTTCCTTCAAAACCGTTTAAGGCTTTAGATAAAGTTTCTTTTAGTTTTTTCATTGCTGCTTCTTTGGCTGCAATCATTGCTTCAAGTTCATTCAAGCGGCTTGCTGTTTTATCTAAACGCGCTTGTTCTTCGGCTAATTTTTTAGATTTTGCTTCTAATTGCGCTAACAAATCGCGGTTTTTAGCCATATTGCTTTCTAACGCGTCGTTGCTGTTTTTTTCAAGCGCATTATAGGAATCTTGCAGCACTTTAAATTTATTTTGTGCTGCAGCTAAATCTGCTTTTTGCTTAGCAAGATCTGCTTTTGTTGCGTTTAAGTCTTTCGTTAAAGCATCGCGATCTAATTCTAATTGATTTTTTGATTTTTGCAAACTGGCATTCTCGTCAGCAATTGAGCGATTTTCTTTTTTTAGATCTGAATATTTTGTTTCAAGATCATTGTAAATTTTCTTGGATACACAAGAGGTCATAGACAAAGCTAAAACTAGTAATCCGATAGAGGCCTTTTTAATCATTTTTTAGTTTTATTTGGAGTATAAATTAATAATTCAAAATGTTCTTGTTTCATGGAGAGCCCTAGCCCTGATGGAAGCGGCATCCTTTTTCTGGCTTCTTTAGACAGGAAAAGATATAGCGGACAGCAGGAAATAGCTTCGGAAAATTAAATTCCAAAATGCTGTAAAACTATAATCGCATTTTAAACTGCTATTCTCTCAACAAGAACAATACCAATTTTATTCGATTTCGACTAAAACGGGACAATGATCAGAGTGGACAGCATCCGGAAGAATCACGGCGCGTTTTAAACGATGCTGCAATGAATCGCTTACCAGGTTATAATCGATACGCCAGCCTTTATTATTTCCTCTGGCTCCGGCACGATAACTCCACCACGAATAATGATGCGGGTCTTTGTTGAAATGACGGAAACTATCGACAAAACCTGACTTCATGAACGCATCAAGCCAAGCGCGTTCTGCGGGTAAAAATCCTGAAACTGTTTTGTTACGAACGGGATCATGAATATCTATCGCTTCGTGGCAAATATTGTAATCGCCGCAAATAATAAGATTCGGAATCGTTAATTTTAACTCGTTAATATAAGTTTGAAAATCGTCCATAAACATAAATTTATGATCTAATCTTTCGATATTTGTTCCTGACGGAAGGTATAAACTCATTACAGAACAATCGTCAAAATCGGCACGAAGGTTACGACCTTCAAAATCCATGTGATGAATTCCGGTTCCAAAAACAACATTATTGGGTTTTATTTTAGACAAGATCGCTACACCGCTGTAGCCTTTTTTGGTTGCAGGATAATAATATTGATATGGATAACCTGCTGCTGTAATGTCTTCTACAGGAATTTGCTCTTGTGTAGCTTTTATTTCCTGAAGACAAATTACATCTGGACTTGCTTGTTGCAGCCACTCGATAAAACCTTTGGTAATCGCGGCACGGATTCCGTTTACATTATAAGAAATAATTTTCATCAGCATATTTTTTAGGATTCCAAATGTAATAAAAAAGTGGAAAGTTTGTGTTTGAAACAACGAAAAGTAGAGTTTTTTGTTATCTTTGTTCGCTGCTCTAATAAATTAAAAATAGTACATGGGTTTAGTTACCGCGAAAGAAGTTGCAAAGGCAATAAATGTTGAGAAGTACGGGGTTCTTGGTACTTTTTCAGGCTGGATTCTTATGAAGGTTCTTAAGATCTCTACCCTTAATAAAATTTACGATCACAATAAACATTTAGAAGACCTTGCGTTTTTAAATGGGATTTTGGATGAGATGGAAATCAAATTTGAAATTCCCGAAGAAGATTTAAAACGTTTGCCTAAAGACGGCGCTTACATTACAATTTCAAATCATCCGCTTGGAGGAATTGATGGTATTTTGCTTTTGAAATTAATGCTCGAAAGAGAACCAAATTTCAAGATCATCGCCAATTTTTTATTACACCGAATTGTTCCGCTTAAAAAATATATTATGCCGGTTAATCCTTTTGAAAATCATAAGGATGCTAAATCGAGTGTTGTTGGAATCAAGGAAACACTACGCCATTTAAGTGACGGAAAACCGTTGGGAATTTTCCCTGCCGGGGAAGTTTCGACTTATAAAGACGGCAAATTAGTGGTGGACAAACCTTGGGAAGAAGGCGCTTTGAAACTGATCAGAAAAGCCAAAGTTCCGGTTGTTCCTATTTATTTCCATGCTAAAAACAGTAAATTATTCTATTGGCTTTCTAAAATTGATGATACTTTGCGTACTGCAAAATTACCATCAGAATTGCTTACGCAGAAAGACCGTGTGATTAAAGTTCGTATTGGAAAACCTATTTCTGTAAACGAGCAAAACGAAATCGAATCGTTTGAAGATTACTGTGAATTTTTGAGAAAGAAAACTTATATGCTTGCAAATCCTTTTGAAAAGGACAGCAAATTATTAGATACGGCGAGTTTAAAAATCCCGAAAGCACCCAAAAAAATCGTAACACCTGCAAGTGAATCAAAAATGATTGACGAGGTGAACATGTTAAGAAATAGCGATTGCCGATTATTACAGAGTAAAAACTACGAAGTATTTTTTGCAAGAGCGAAATCTATACCAAATGTCTTGCATGAAATTGGCCGTTTACGTGAAATTACATTCCGTGAAGTTGGTGAAGGGACTAATGAATCTATTGACATAGACGCATTTGACCAATATTATCACCACATGTTTTTATGGGATGATGAAACTAAAAAAGTTGCCGGTGCTTACCGTATGGGATTGGGTTCTGAAATTTATCCAAAATACGGAATCGAAGGTTTCTATCTGAATGACTTATTTAGATTTGAACCTGAATTGCACGATATGATGCATAAATCGATCGAAATGGGTCGTGCTTTTATCATCAAGGAATATCAGCAAAAACCAATGCCTTTATTCTTGTTATGGAAAGGTATTATTCATACAACATTGCGTTATCCGGAACACAAATATTTATTGGGCGGCGTGAGTATTAGTAATCAATTCTCTGATTTCTCTAAATCATTGATGATTGAGTTTATGAAATCTAATTATTACGATCCATATATTGCACAATACATTCACCCGAAGAAAGCTTACAAAGTAAAACTGAAGGATGCTGATAAAGACTTTATCTTTGATGAAGCTGAATCTGACTTAAATAAATTCGATAAAATCATTGACGAATTAGAACCAGGAAATTTACGTTTGCCTGTTTTGATTAAAAAGTACATCAAGCAAAATGCTCGTGTTGTGGCTTTCAACGTCGATCCTTTATTTAATAATGCGATCGATGGTTTAATGTATATTAGAATCGCAGATATTCCTGAAAGCACTATGAAACCAGTTATCGAAGAGTTTCAAATAGAATTGGAACGCAAATTATCTGAAAAAGAAGATTAATTGCAGATTACTATAAAATTAAAATCCCATTTGCTAAAAAAGCGAATGGGATTTTTTAATTACAATTTTTTCTCCAAACTAGTTCACATGCTCCTTCTCAATCAATTTACCAAACCTTTATTTTTTGTTGAATTAGATATAATATAACTTACATCCAGGTTCCTTAAAAAGAACAACTAAACTTCGCTTGTAAAGAAGTACAATATTACTTTGCAAAAAGCATTAAAATTATCCCCTAAGAGCCATTAAAATAAAAGAAAAAGAAATTTTTACATAACTAATTAAAAGAAAGAATCCCATTCATACAAACATGAATGGGATTCTTTTTTATGTTTTAAAACCATACCTTTTCACCGACCTGATACGTTTGATAAAAATCTTCATCGGTTTTAGTGAGATAAATTATTCCTTCGATTACACCTATTAAACCCCCAATTCCAAACAAAAAATTAAGAAGTATTTGAATTATTCCTTCTTTAGTGTAACCCAAATAGAATTTATGAATCCCTAAAGCACCTAATAAAATTGCTAAAATTCCGGCAACTACCTTTTTATTCTCTTCGCGATAAACCGGAGGATTATTCCAGTGTTCTGTTTTGGTGTTTTCCATTTTTATAGTGTTATTATTTAATTAAACTTCTTTAAAAAAGGTTTTTCTATGTCTTAAAACCAAATGGATTGATGTAATATATCATCAAAAGAATTATTTTTAACAAAAATAATCAATCGGATAAAATGATAGAAAGCTAAAAAATAGGCCAGATTGTAGGCCAGTTTTCTATTATATAAAAGACTCGTAAAATATTCTTTTTTAGTTACAATTTCTGTTGTCAGAACAATGATTGTAAGCCAGCAAAACACAATAACAAAAGGCCCTAAAATATGATAACTAAGTGATTTGTAAATATCTCCCTGATAGAAATACACTAATGATTTTGTAATACCACAACCAGGACAGGGAAAACCTGTAACCATTTTGAAAGGGCAAAACGACTGATCAGATTCTAAATGGTTATTATGATTATCAAGCATCAAAAAAAACGGAACTATCAGTGTAATTGCTGCACCGATAATTCCGTAAATTTTACGTCTTATTCTGTTATTATTTGTATAATCTGTTGATAT
Source organism: uncultured Flavobacterium sp. (assembly GCF_963422545.1). Classification (NCBI taxonomy): domain Bacteria; kingdom Pseudomonadati; phylum Bacteroidota; class Flavobacteriia; order Flavobacteriales; family Flavobacteriaceae; genus Flavobacterium; species uncultured Flavobacterium sp. Next base: position 235,633 of record NZ_OY730249.1, on the reverse strand, counting down.
CACCTTGTACAATCATTGCTGCTGCAATAGGAAAAAAGAATCCTAAAACAATTAATAAAGTTGACTGATCTTTTTGAAGTTCTCCAGTTCTTTCATAAACTTTTGGCAATGCTTCTTTACCAGCCAAATAATAAAAATAAATATTTACCGGCATACAACATCCTGCAAAAATTGCGATAGGCTGTGAGATAACTTCTCTTTCTGCAACGGCATTAAAAACTTCAGATACTTTAATATTCCAATAAATTAAATATAACCCGCAAGTTAAAAATCCAAAAAGCAACACCATAATAGGATCTACTTTAAATACAGGAATTGGTTCATTAAAATTATTAGATGTTTCTTTAAATTCGTTTTCCATTTTTTATTAGTTAAAATTAATTAGTTAATTCCTACTCTTAGGATTTTCGGTCACTCCTTATTTAGAAACAATATTATTAAAAATTAACATTAAAAACTAATTCTAACTTAAAAAATCTACAGAAAAAACTCGTTATTAAATTCTAAAAACTACAACGCCATCAAAACTTGATTGTTAAACGACTTACTTTTTATAAACAGCTTTAATCTTATCAACGATAACCTGCGCCAGACGCTCATGACTCTCAAAAGTCCAACCGGCGATATGTGGCGTTAACAAAACATTTTTGGCTTCAAGCAAATATTGAAATGCTTCCGGTGTGTTTTTATCCTGAAATAATGTTTCGAAAGACAATTTCTCATACTCTAAAACATCCAGACCTGCTCCCAGAATCTTTTTAACCTTCATGGCTTCGACCAAATCTGCCGTGACGATGTTTTTACCACGCGAAGTATTTATGATCCAAAATGGCTTCGAAAATGCGTTTATAAAATCAGCATCTATCATTTTATCTGTTTCCAGAGTCCAGGGAAGATGTAAACTCAAAACATCGGCTTTCTTTTGTAATTCTTCAAGCGAAACTTGTCTGGCATTTTCATCACTTATATTTTCTAAAATGTCATGAAACAAAACTTCTGTCTCAAAACCACGAAGTTTTTTAGCAAATGCTTTTCCCATATTTCCGTAACCAATGATTCCAACCGTTTTTCCGTCAAGTTCATGACCGCGATTACTTTCACGATTCCAATGTCCTGCTCTTATTTCGGCATCAGCCTGATTCAAATTATTAAAAAGGGACAAAATTACACCCAGAGAATGTTCTGCAACAGCGTTGCGATTACCTTCGGGCGCGGCGATTAGATGAATCCCTTTTGCCTCGGCATACTCACAATCAATACTTTCTAAACCCGCACCAACTCTGGCAATAAACTGTAAATTGGTAGCTTTATCTAAAAAAGTTTTATCAATTTTAAAACGGCTTCGAATTACAATTCCGTTATAATCCTGAATTTTAGATTCAACTTCTTCCTTTGAAGATTTAAAATCTGTGTGATTCTCAAAACCGGCTTCTTCTAATTGTTGCCAAAGAATGGGATGGTTGCTGTCGATATGCAGAATTTTTATGCTCATTTTATTGTGTTTTATAAAACAAAAATACAGCTTATTCTCCATTTAAGTTATTCTTTATGTTTACTGTTTTTACTGTTAATCGCTCGAAGTTAAAGAGACCTGAAGAAAATGAATTGAGAAAATTACACTTTATGACTTCGGAACCTTAACAATAAAAACATAAATCACTAACATTAAACCAATTAAAACAAGAAAAGAATACAAAAACAAAAAACCTTTTGTAGATTCTACAAACCTTAACATCTTTAAAGTGTTTAATTTCATACTTTTATATATTAAATTAAACCTCAGAAAACCGTCGCCCCTTTTTACTTCATCACACAATGAATTTTAAATAAGCAATATATTTTAATCATTAAATAATTAGTAATTATGGCAACAAAAGATTTAACCATTATTTTGGTTCACGGAGCTTGGGGTGATGGCTCCCATTGGCAACATGTAATTCCGGCATTGGTAAAAGAAGGTTTCAAAGTACGAAGCGTTCAAAACCCTTTAACTTCTTTGCAGGATGATATTAATAAAACCCAGGATTTAATTGATGCTCAGGAAGGAAAAGTTTTACTTGTGGGACATTCTTACGGAGGAGCAGTAATTTCAGGAGCTGGAAATCATGAAAAAGTAGCGGGTTTAGTTTACATTGCCGCATTTGCACCTGATAAAGGAGACAGTTTGGGAGCGCTTTTAGGACGTAGAGCCGGATCAGGCGGAGCTAGTATTTATCCTGACTCTAAAGGTTTTTTATGGATTAAATATGATGAATTCCATCAGGCATTTGCTCAGGATTTAGATAAAGAAGCAGCATTAATCATGTCTTTGTCACAAAAACCTATACACGGACAATGTTTTGGAGATCAAGCAGGCGAACCGGCATGGAAAACAAAACCAAGTTGGTATCAAATCTCTAATTTCGATAATATGATTCCTGCCGAAACAGAGAAAGAAATGGCGGAGAGAATAAAACCTAAAAAAATCATTCACCTAGATGCAGGACACGCATCTTTGGCATCACATCCCAAAGAAGTAACAGCTTTAATTTTAGAAGCAGCTGCAACACTCTAAAAATAACCCAAACCGCTAATCGTATAATTGGCGGTTTTTTTTGCTGTATAAGAGAGCGATAAACAATGGCACCAAGCATCCGAATTTTTTATTGGCCATATTTTTTTTAACTTTGAAAATATGAGCCTCAAAAAAATCTCTTCTAAATCTCCTGAATCTTTATAAAAATGAAATTAACTAAGACTTTTAAATCCTTCTTTAACAACGAAAAATCAGGAGGATTACTCTTGCTCTTTGTTACTATTATATCTCTTTACCTTGCCAACTCGTCTTTTCAAACCGAATATATCGCTTTTTGGGAAAAAGATTTCAACGGACATTCAATCACACACTGGATTAATGATGGTTTAATGACCATTTTCTTTTTACTGATTGGTCTTGAACTGGAACGCGAAATTTATCATGGCGAATTATCCAGTATTAAAAATGCTTCTTTACCAATTATGGCCGCTATTGGCGGAATGTTGGTTCCTGCAGCAATTTTTCTCGCTTTAAATTTTGGAACTGCAACTCAAAACGGAGCCGGAATCCCAATGGCAACAGATATTGCTTTTGCAATTGGTATTTTATCGCTTTTAGGAAAAAAAGTTCCATCATCGCTAAAAGTGTTTCTAACTGCCTTAGCGGTTATTGATGACTTGGGTGCTATAATTGTAATTGCTGTTTTCTACACCACCACAATTTCTTTTGTAAATCTTGCCATTGCTTTAGGAATCTGGGTTTTCTTATTTATTTTGAATCGAATGAAAGTTCAAAATCTGATTCCTTATTTGATTGGAGGCGTCGTGATGTGGTATTTCATGTTAAACTCAGGAGTTCATGCTACTATTACCGGAGTTATTTTGGCTTTTGTAATTCCGTTTGGAAATGGTGACGAAAATTCTTCTTCGTATAAACTACAACACTTTTTACATAAACCCGTTGCTTTCTTTATTTTACCGCTATTTGCCATTGCGAACACTTGTATTGCAATAGAATCAGATTGGCATGAAGGTTTAAATCATCCTAATACATTCGGAATCATTTTAGGTTTAGTTATTGGAAAGCCTCTGGGAATTTTACTTTTCTCTTCTATTGGAGTCAGCGCCGGATTATGTACTTTACCAAAAAGCTTAAAATGGGCACATATTTTAGGCGCAGGAATGTTGGGCGGAATTGGTTTTACGATGTCAATCTTTATTACGATTCTGGCTTTTAAAGATCCTGAAACTATCGTTTTTTCTAAGATTGCCATTTTAATCGCTTCAATACTTTCCGGTATTTTTGGATTAGTTTATCTAAAATATACTGTAAGCAGAAACCCTCATTAAATTCCAATATTAAAAAATCCAAATTCCAACACTGTTGTAATTGGAGTTTTTAAAACAACAAACCCGACAGGTTTTAAAAACCTGTCGGGTTTAGTAACCACAAAAAATCCCAAATTCCAATTTATTAAAACTTGGAATTTGGGATTTAAAATATTTGAAATTTATTTATCCTAACCTTTAATTTGTTTCAAAGAAGTTTTAATTCCTTTAATTAAAGAAGAACTGAAACCATTATGTTCCATTTCGTTCAAACCAACGATTGTACAGCCTTGAGGCGTTGTTACACGGTCGATTAATTGTTCTGGATGTACTTTCTCTTCTAGCAACATTTTTGCAGCTCCTTTCACTGTTTGTGCGGCAATTGCCAAAGCTGTGTTTGAATCAAATCCAATTTCGATTCCGGCTTGCATCGAAGCACGAATATATCTTAAAGCATAAGCTGTTCCGCAAGCGCCAAGAACAGTAGCAGCATCCATTAATTTCTCATCAATAACCGGAGCTGTTCCTAAATCCTGAAACAAATCAACGATTGGCAAAGCTTTTTCTCTATCCTTTTCAGGGAAAGAAATACAAGTTGCCGACTCACCAAATTGTGCAGCAATATTTGGCATAATGCGTATTACCGGATATTCGTTATTTGTTTTTTCCTGAAGCATATCCAGAGATAATCCGCTAACTGCTGACGCAATAGTTTTTCCTTTGATTACCGGTAAGATTTCAGCAAAAACGGTATCAACCTGATATGGTTTTATAGTTAAAATCACCACATCGGCTTCTTGAATATTATGTTTGTTATCAGATGAAACTGTGATTCCGTACTCTGATAAGTATTGAATACTTGCTGTATTTCTTCGTGTAACCGTAACCTGGTTACTTTTTGAGAATTTTGCAATTCCCAAGGCGATAGAAACTCCTAGGTTTCCTCCCCCAATTATGTGTACTTTCATTCTTGGTTGGTTTTTTGATTTATTTTTGGTTGGTTAATAGCAGATTTTTCGGCATGTAAATTACGCAGATTTTACAGATTTTAAATCACTGCAATCTATCAATTTGTGGCAAAAATCTAAAAGCCAAAAATCATTCTGGCTATTCCAAAAGCATTATTCTATCTAACTCTTTGCGAAAGGAACGCGGATGATACGGATTTACAAAAGTAAAAACGCGGATGAAAACGGATTTTTAAAAATAATAGATGAAAAATCCGTTTAATCCGCATTCCTCTATAGACAATTTAAGTTAGCAACTCTTTACTTCGTCCGTTCGCTGTCGCTCGGGTGTCAAAGTCCCAAATCACTTTCTTGAAATTTGTGGTCGTAATGAACAAACCTTGCACAAAATTTACACATCTATATTATTCTTAGAGCAGTTTTCCTTTTAGTAACAAAGAAGCGATAGTAAAATAAATAACTAATCCTGTTACGTCTACCAAAGTAGCTACAAATGGTGCCGATGAAGTCGCGGGATCCAATTTAAGTCTTTTCAGTAAAAAAGGTATCATTGATCCGGAAAGTGTTCCCCACAAAACAATAAACACTAATGAAAGTGAAACCGTCGCCCCAATAGCTAACCAATGTTCTCCATATTCGTAAAGTCCGGTTTGTTGCCAAACTAAAATTCGAATAAAACCAACAATTCCCAAGATTGCTCCTAACAAAAAACCTGATGCGATTTCTTTTTTCATTACATACCACCAATCCTTTAGTGTTAGCTCTTTCAACGCCATTGCACGAATGATAAGTGTCGCAGCCTGAGAACCTGAATTTCCTCCACTCGAAATAATAAGCGGAACAAATAATGCCAATACAACTGCTTTTTCGATTTCTCCTTCAAAGAAACCCATTGCAGATGCTGTAAACATTTCTCCAATAAATAAAACAACTAACCATGTTGCTCTCTTTTTGACCATTTCACCAAGACGGGTTTGAACATAAGGCAATTCTAATGCTTCAAGTCCCCCAAATTTCTGAATGTCTTCAGTATCTCTTTTTTCTATTTCATCTTTGATGACGTCAATAATATCGTCAATTGTAATGCGACCTACTAAACGTCCTAATTCATCTACAACCGGAATTGCCTCCAAGTCGTATTTATCCATAATTCGGGCTACCTCAACATCCGGCGTTTCAACATTTACAGAATATAATTTTCTAATATAAATATCAGAAATCTGAGTTTTGGTCGAAGTCGTCAATAAATCTTTAAGCGACAATCTGCCTTTAAGTCTATTTTCATCATCAACAACATAAATAGAATGAACTCTCGAAACATTTTCAGCCTGAATACGCATTTCTTTCACGCAAGTAAGTACGTTCCAGTTTTCGTTGACTTTCACCAACTCTTTATGCATGATACCACCGGCAGTATCTTCGTCGTAACGCAATAAATCAACGATTCCTTTTGCGTGTTCTACGTCCTGAAGCTCTGAGATTACTTCGGCTTTTCTATCTTTAGAAAGTTCTCCAATAATATCTGCCGCATCATTGGTTTCAAGTTCATCAAGCTCTTCGGCGATTTCTTTAGGCGAAAGTCGGTTTAAGATTTGTTCCCGTAAATCATCTTCTAATTCCAGAAGAATCTCTGCGGTTTTTTCACTATCTAAAACCTTAAAAATATAAGTTGCCTCATCAATGTCAATTTCATCAAGAATTTCAGCGAAATCCGCGTGATGCATGTCATTTAATAAGATCTCGAGCTCTTTGTTGTTTTTAGCTTGAATGAGTTGAGCTATTTGTTTTGTAAGCTCTTTACTGATTTTAAACTCCATCGGCTTCTATTTTTTGAGTCAAAACAATAAATTCTTCTACGCTTAATTGCTCCGGACGTTTATCAAAGATAGTGTCTTCTCGCAATTGATCTGATAAATTTAATGTTTTCAAACTGTTACGTAATGTTTTTCGTCTTTGCTGAAAAGCCGTTTTTACAACCGTAAAAAATAACTTTTCTCCGCATGGAAGGCTATAATCTTCCTTTCGAGTCATTTTCATCACACCCGATTTCACCTTGGGCGGAGGAATAAAAACGTTTTCATCTACTGTAAACAGGTACTCAGTATCATAGAAAGCCTGGGCTAATACGGATAAAATTCCGTATGCCTTTGAGCCTTTTTTCTCGCATATTCGTTCAGCCACTTCTTTTTGAAACATCCCCGAAAACTCCGGAATCTGATGTTTAAATTCTAAAGTTCTAAAAACGATTTGCGTCGAAATGTTATAGGGAAAATTCCCAATAATAGCGAATTGTTTATTTTCGTAAACCTCGTTTATATTGTATTTCAGGAAATCCTGAGAGATTATCTTATCTTTTAATTTTGGATAATTTTCACCCAAATACACTACAGATTCTCCATCAATCTCTATCACGTGTGTATTAATTGGTTTGTCAAGCAAATACTTAGTCAACACACCCATTCCTGGTCCTATTTCTAAAACCTCATCATATCCTTTTAAGCTTAAAGTATCTGCAATTGCTTTGGCGATACTTTCGTCTTTCAGGAAGTGTTGTCCTAAATGTTTTTTGGCTTTTACTTTTTCCATTTTCTTTTTTATTAGCCACAAAGGCACTAAGCTATTTTTGCCACGAAGGCGCGAAGACGCAAAGTTTATTTTTATTTTTGTTTTGCCACGACCCGAGCGACGAAGCAATTACACAAATTATCGCAAACTTTAAAATCTAATAATCTGCGTAAATCAGTTTAATCCGTAAAATCAGTGGGCAATCTTAATGTTCCGAAATCACTTCCAATTCCGTTCTGAAAGAAAGCATTTTATCAGCAAATAACTCTAAAGCTTCTTTATGAAATCTTGGTTCATCTTCTATATAATAGCGTTCCAGGATTTCTTTGTTGTCGGCAACATATTGAACTGAATAGGTAACTCCTCCCATTTCTTCTTCAACCAAAACTTTTACTATTCTTGCCGAAGAAAACTTTTGTGTAGCCAGAATTTCCGGTATGTGTTTTTCCTGCATCCATTTTAACCATTGGTCATGAACGCTTTCATGTATATTAGTGGTAACGTTGTAAATAATCATTTTTATTCTTGTTTAATCGTTTTTCGGTTAATCGGTTAAACGAATAACCAATTAAACCAACTTACAAATTCTTATCTCCTCTTAACTGTCGGTATTTTTTTCTCGCATCAACAAAGTAAATACTATCCGGATGATTAAAAATTACCTTCTCATACAAAGGTTTTGCCTTTTCTGTATCATGCAATTCATCGTTGTAAATTTCTGCCGAAAAAAACAATGCTTCATCCGCATAAATTCCGTCACTATGATTGTCTATTATCTGCTGGTATTGGCTTAAAGCCGAATTATAATCCTTCAGACTTTCATAAACTTTACCTAAACGCAACAATGTTACAGCTTCGATTTCTTGTCCTTTGAAGTTCTTCAAAATACTTTGAAACTGGGCAATTGCTTCGGGCTTTTTATTCTGATACATCAAAAAATCACCTTTTGCAAACTGCTTTAATGCTGTTTGTGTCGAATCTGCAACAGTATTATCATTAATCAATAAAAAATACTCAAGAGCATCATTAGCAATCAATTGTGTATTCGCTGCTTTCAACTCTTTAAATTGTTTTAAAGCCCACTCAAAATCGCCTTTATAATAGCTCGTTTTTGCTGCTTTTAAACTTGCTTCATGTGCCATTACATCATTCTTTAAATCCAACTGAATTTGCGAATAATAAATTAACGCCTGATTGAATTTTTCTTCTAAAAGCAAGATGTCTGCCAACTCCATTTTTGCATCTGCTTCCTGATAATCATTCAAATTTAATTCCAGCGCTTTTTTAATAATTGCCTTGCCTTCTTCCGTCTTTTTTAGATTGAAAGCCAGGAAATGCGCCTGAATTATTTGCAAAGATAAGGTAAAAGGAGTTATTTCATAGGTTGTGAGCAATTGTTGTAGCTCAGTATTGATAATTGGATAGTCTTTTTCCTGAGCTTTATCGATTTTAATTTGCATTAAATATGAATTGGTCTGCACCAACAAATCTAAATCTTTAGTGTTTTGAAGTATAAAATTCAGGATTTCCTCAGCAGTATCCGTATCATCTTCGTTCATTGCAAACTGACTTAAATTTACAATACTCGAAAGCGATTCCGGTTCGCGTTTATAAATGGCTTTTTCCTGAATAAAAGCTTTCCCAAATTCTTTTTGCTGTACATAAAACCAACTCAGATAATGATTCCAAAACACATCCTGATCTTTTTGAGTTCTCAGAATTAAAGCTTTACGCATTGCATCTTTAAAAGCGGTATTATCTGTTTCACCACTCATAAAACGAGCTAATTGCGTCTGAATTAAATTGGCATTTTGTGGATTATTGTATGACTCTGTCAATAAAAGATCAATCATCTGATCCGTCTTTCCTAACTGTCCATATAACAATCCAATTTGAAAATTAAAATTGTAATTCGGCTGTACCTGCATTGCTGTTTGATACGCTTTTAAAGCATATTCTAACAATACTTTTTTCTCAAAAGAATTCCCAATTCCGTAAACATCATTCGGACTCGTTTTGATTCTTTCAATAGCCTGTTCGTAGTAATTTTTGGCTTTGGTTTCGTTTTTCTGCAATTGAAAGTTATATCCCAATTCTACTAAAAAAAAACCTTGTTTATATCTGTTGTATCGCTCCTGAATTGTTTTTTCGGCCAGAGGATATTGCTGCAATTGCTGATAACAGTCAATAGTTCTTAAAAAATACTGTGTATTGGATGGCGAACTGTTTAAAAGCTCTTCGTAACTGATTTTAGCTTTTTCAAAATCACCTTTGTCGTAGTAATATTGAGCCAGTTGCTCATTTTGTGCTAATGCAAAAGTAGACCACAACAAAACGATATAGATAAAGATGTTTTTCATATTTCAGTTTTTTATAGTTGTAGTGTTCAGTCGCAGTCTCAGTATTCAGTCTCAGTGCTCAGTCGCAGTTTTCGGTCGCAGTCTCAGTGTTCAGTATTCAGTACAATTTAAATGTAAACTGCGACAGTAAACTTACTTTTCAGCGCAATCCAAACTGTAAACTGTGACTGTGACTGTAAACTTGTTTTTTCAGCGCAATCCAAACTGTAAACTGCGACTGAAAACTGAATACTACCTCTAAGCTAACTTATATTCTTTCGATTTCCAAATAATCAAAGCCAGACCAATTAAAATAAACGGAATGCTCAATATTTGACCCATATTTATTGGCATAGTGTTTTCAAATGCTTCTTGGTTTTCTTTGAAAAATTCAATTATAAATCGGGCTAAAAACAGTAATGTCAGGAAATATCCAAAAATTAATCCGTCGGCTTTTTTAATTTTTTCTGAATTATACATCCAAAATAAAATTACAAAAATCAATAAATAAGCAAATGCTTCATACAATTGCGTTGGATGTCTTGGAATCATATCGTCTCTTTGAAAAACAACTCCCCAATTTCCGTTTGTTGGTTTTCCGTAGATTTCAGAATTCATAAAATTCCCAAACCTGATGAAAGCTCCGGTAACGGGAACTCCAATTGCCATTTTATCTAAAAGCCACAAGAACTTAACTTTATATTTTCGACAATATAAAACCATCGCTATCAAAACTCCTATCGAACCTCCGTGACTTGCTAAACCTTGGTATCCAACAAATTTATAAACTCCTGCTACTTTTTGAATTGGTAAAAGAATTTCTATTGGATGTTTTAAGAAATAAGACGGTTCATAAAAGAAACAATGCCCTAATCTGGCACCTAAAATGGTCCCAACAATTACATAAACCAATAAACTATCGAGATTGTCTAACGAAAGATTTTCTTTTTTATAAATGCCTCGTACAATATAATAACCAAGTAAAAGTCCGCAAGCAAAAAGAGCTCCATAATATTTTAATGGAAAACTATCAGTTATCATCACAATAACCGGATCTACATTCCAATTTAGTACTCCATTCTTCATAGTCACAGTTTTCAGTCGCAGTCTCGGTTTTCAGTCTCAGCACAGTGTAAAACTGTAAACTGAGACTGTAAACTGAAAACCTAAATTAATTTATAATATCAAATCCACAGTAAGGGCGTAAAACTTCTGGAATTACGATTCCTTCCGGAGTTTGGTAATTTTCTAAAATTCCAGCCAAAACTCTTGGCAATGCTAATGAACTTCCGTTCAAAGTATGAGCCAATTGGTTTTTCCCGTCTTTGTCTTTGAAACGTAATTTCAAGCGATTTGCCTGAAAAGTTTCGAAGTTAGAAACTGAACTGATCTCTAACCAACGATCCTGCGCTGTAGAAAACACTTCAAAATCATAAGTCAAAGCCGATGTGAATCCCATATCACCTCCACATAAACGTAAAACTCTATATGGCAATTTTAATTCTTTCAAAATGTCTTTTACGTGTTCTACCATTCCGTCAAGTGCTTCATAAGACTTATCAGGATGTTCAACACGTACGATTTCTACTTTATCAAATTGGTGCAAACGGTTTAATCCACGAACGTGTGCTCCGTAAGAACCTGCTTCACGACGGAAACATGGCGTATATGCCGTATGTAAAACCGGTAATTCGCTTTCATTTAAAATAACATCGCGGAATAAATTGGTAACTGGAACTTCAGCCGTTGGAATCAAATATAAATCATCAATTGTTGAGTGATACATTTGTCCTTCTTTATCCGGCAATTGTCCTGTTCCATAACCTGAAGCTTCGTTTACCAAATGCGGAACTTGCACTTCATTATATCCTGCAGCGGTATTTTTATCTAAGAAATAATTGATTAGGGCACGTTGCAAACGAGCACCTTTTCCTTTATAAACCGGAAATCCTGCACCAGTAATTTTTACACCCAATTCAAAATCAATGATATCGTATTTCTTTACCAATTCCCAGTGAGGCTGTGCGCCTTCATGCAAAACAGGAATTTCTCCTTCCTCGAAAACATTCACGTTATCGTCCGGAGTTTTTCCTTCAGGAACAATATCAGCCGGAAGATTTGGTAACGTGTATAATTTATTGGTTAATTCGACAGCCAAAGCTTCTGCTTTTTCGCCTAATTCTTTACTTTTTTCTTTTAATGAAACGGTTTTTTCTTTTAAGATTGCGGCTTTAGATTTCTCTCCCACTTTCATTAATTCGCCTATATCTTTGGACAATTTATTAGATTCAGCTAAAGTATTATCTAATTCTACTTGTGTAGCACGACGGTTTTCGTCTAATTGCACCACTTCTTCAACAACACTTTTAGCATCGATATTTCGTTTTGCTAAAGCCTTGATTACTTTCTCCTGATTCTCTCTAATAAATGCGATTTGTAACATAGCTTACTTTTTATAACTATTGTATTTTTTTATAATGGAAGCAAATTTAAGGAAATGTTTCATAAGAATAAGACAAAGTTTGAGAGGAAAACCGATTTTGAAGGTTATTCTGCAAAGATCCGTTAAGGTTTTGCAGAGATTCAGAAAGCTTTTTGCATAGATCAACATTACATAGATAAAATCCCAGAGGGATGATCTATTTTGTAGCAACGGATTTTAATCCGCTGAACGCATCAATTAAAATATAGAAATAAAGTAAATTGCAATTAAAAAATTTACAATGATCAATATCGACCTTTTTATTGAAGATTTCTCAAAGACTTTTAAAGATCTTATTCTTTCAGAACCTTGGACAATTACAAACGACCTCAAAAATATAATCGAAAAAATGATTTTAAATCTTGATGATGATTATATAATTAAAGATAATGTTGCTATTCATAAATCTGCCATTATCGAAAATAATGTAATCATTAAAAGTCCTGCAATTATAAGTGCCAACTGCTTCATTGGAGCAAATGCTTATTTTAGAGAAGGTGTTTTTTTAGATCATTCTGTAAAAATTGGTCCCGGTTGCGAAATCAAAAACAGTATTATTTCTTCAGGAACTGCAATTGCTCATTTTAATTATATTGGAAATAGTATAATTGGCAGAAATATTAATTTTGAAGCAGGTTCTATTGCAGCAAATCATTACAACGAACGAGCTGTGAAGAAGATATCTTTACTTTATAATGGAGAAATCATTGAAACAAACTCAGATAAATTTGGCTCCTTGGTTGGTGACAATTCCAGAATTGGAGCAAATGCAGTATTATCGCCAGGAACAATATTAACTAAAAACTCGATTGTAAAAAGACTTGAATTGATTGAGCAAGTTCCATTGAAATAATATTTGACAAAGACTTATTTATGCTCAACCAGCAATTCTCTCAATTCATCCGTTTTTAAATATGTCGCAAAACGTCCTGAAAGCAATAACATTTCTCTTTCTTCGGGTGTAATTCTTAATTTGGTTTCAACATGTGAAGCGTATTCGTATAAAAGTAAAATTTGACTAGGAGATAATTCACTAAACTTTTCTTTATCTAATGTCGCAACGATTACTTCGCCGTCTTTGTCTTTTTTGAAAGCATCTACACCAAATTCACTGAGAAGTTCTTGCTTAAAATTGACAAATAATCTTGCCCAACTGCTCGAATCGTCATTTGTGTTCTTTAATTCGATTACCAAATTTTCATAAGACTGATCTTTATCCAATTTTAATAAATGATCGCGAATAGTTGTAAAACCAATAATTTGATAATTTGAAACCGGTATTTTGTAACGCTCAAAAGTATTTTCGACATCTTTATCAAAAGTCATATATCGGGTTTGAACAGTGTATAAAGATGCGGTTTCAAACAACGAAATTAACTTGATTTTGGCGTCATTTACATAAGGTTCTTTTTTTCCTTGTCCCAAACAATCAATAAAAACTGCTTTTTTGTTTTTATCGTCTACTTTAGTATCGTTATGAAGCAATTCTACCAAGGTTTTGTAACCCATATTGTCTGAAGCACCGCCATCGACAATACATAATATTTTATCTTTGTTTTTTACTCCAAATTTCACTTTTGGAAGTACTCCCGGAAAAGCCGAACTCGCCGTTATGGCATAAGTAACCGGAAAATTATATCCGTCGTTTATCTTATTTTCATTCAATGCAATATCTGCTTTATTTGGAGCCAAAGACGAATTGAGATTTAAACCTCTAATAATATGAGGCATGAACGGAATGCGTTCGCCATTGTTAAAAGCGGTTCCGTTGGCAACAAACATGGGTAAAGAAGGCGCTTGATTACTGGTTTTTGAAACAAAAAAATCCGACAATAACATTTGAGATCCAAATTTATTGGTATTATCAGGATTACCAGCGTCGTATTGTAAAATATCCGAATCTATTCGCTGCGTCATTGATATCTTATCTCCTTTTTCGTTTCGACTATTGTTTAGAAGTGATAGAATATTGGCCGATTTATCTACGTAGTCTTTATAAGCATCGGCTTTAGAAAAATAAAATTCGTTGAAGGTACAATTGTCATAAAACAATTTATTCTTTAGAATCGTCAAATAATATCCTGCCGAAAAACAGCCTCCAGAAACGGTTGAATAATAATCGATTTCATTTAGAAAATTGCGTTCACCATAACTTTCCTTAATCTCTTCTAATCCTAAAAGCACACCCATACTAAAAAACTGCGCTCGCGAACCACCACCCGAAATCCCGATTCCTAAGGCAATATTGGGATTCTGATATTTAATATCGCGTTCCTGTACCGATTTATAATCGCTTAATGATACGGCAGGAATTGAGTTATAATTGATTTCTGAAAACAGATTGATTTTACTTTGAGAAAACCCTATTTGAAAAAAAAGGAAAAGCAATATCTGGCAGTATTTATATCTCATTTTAAGATTTTAAATAGATAAAAGCGAAGTTACAAGAATCTTTATAAAACTAGAAAGCTAATAATGATATCTTTAACATTATTCCGTAAAGAACTGAGCAGATATAAATAGCACATCGAATTGAATCATGTTAATAACCATTGTGAACGGATTAAAATCCGTCCCTACAATATAAATCGAGCCGAAAGCTCTTTCTAAAATCTTTGCGGGGCTTCGACTCCGCTCAGCCTGACATTACATGAGTAAAAACTCTGCGAACCTTTGTGTAAAATCTTAGCGTGCTTTGCGGTAAAAAAACCTTTGAACCTTTGAGCCTTTGAGCCTTTGAGCCTTTAAAAAAACTAAGCTCTCTTTATCTCGTGTCCCACAAATTCCTCTAAAGCTGCAAACATATCATCTACAGAAAGCACTTCAAAGTCGGGGTGATTTTTTAAGAAATTCGCGTTTAATGTAACGAGGTTTTCTTCTAATTCGTAAAAACCATCATTGTTCAGTAAATCTCTCGTTGGATTTACGCCTTCTAATTTTCCGCTTAAAAATTTATTCAGCTTTACGCTGCTCATCAATTTGACTTTTTTGCTTTGTTGTTGGAATAATTCCAAGTGTTTTTCGGCGCCAATTAAAGCCAAACCTTCTTCAATAAGTTCGTTCAATTCTTTATTCCAACCTGATTTATGAACAAATTGAGCAAAATTTCCTTCGGCATATTGCGACCAATAATAATCAAGATAATAACTCATCAAAGCATCTTCGTGAATAAATTCGTCATCGACACCTTCTTCGCGCATTAAATTGATTACCGAAATATTAGAATGAATCACATCCTGAAGATTTTCACTATTCATTGCCATTTCAGAAACTATTATTCTACCAAATTCCTCCATTATGTTTTGTTTTGAGATTGTTTTGCAAATTTCTATTAAATTAAAACAGAAAAGAAACACAATCTGAATTAAATAACATCAGATTCGTCACTATTCTTTTTTTCGTTCATTTTTGCCACTAAAGCTTTCAATCGTAAAGCTTGTGCTTTTTTCTCCTCACGAAGTTTAGCCTTTTTCCGATTCAGCAATTTGGTGTGCAAAGCTTTGTTTTTGGTATTTTTTTCAGGTCCTTTTGCCATGATTTCTACTGCTTTTCTTTGTTTTGCAAATATAAAAAATGATTAGGTACTAACTTTCAATTAGTTTAGATTTCTTGTGTGGAACTTAGTTTTTTGATTTTAACAAAACACGTATTAATACCTACTGATTAGTATTAATTATTTGCTATAATTGCCTTTTGAATTATGATTATCTATAATAATTAAAAACAAAAAAATGTAATTTTATGAACAAATCTACTTCATTAAGTAAAACAAATAAATGTTTAATTATTCTAATTATTTGCTTTCTAATATCAACGACTCTTCTTATTTTATTTTTTTGCAAAGGAGAATTAGACAATTCAGATATTACTTTTTTTATTGGTTCAACAAAAGATATCTTTCAAATTCTTTTTTTTATCATTGTTGGAATTGTAACTATTCTTTCTTACAAACAAGCCAGTAAAACACTTTTTACTCCTATTAAAACAGAAACGTTCAAAATGCAAATAAAAGCATTTGAAGATATTCTTTCTTTTTTCCAAACCAAAACAGAAACTGATTTTACAAAACAATTTGACTTTGATTTTATAGTAAATGCAAATGCACAACTAATGCTATCTGATTATATTTCAACTTTTTTTAGTACAGAGATAAACATTAACACAGATAAAGTAAAAGACTTAGAAAAAGAATTCTATGGCGCAGCTGTAACTCACAGTTGGGCAGAAAAAAATTTTATTTCACCAGAATATTTTGACAAAACAGAAACGCAAAAAAAAGAAGAAATAACAAATCCAGCAATAATATTAGAAAATTGGAAGCATTACGAATATGGTCCAATACATTATACAAAAAAATATTATGAAGAAACAGAAAAAATAAGTCAATTAATTGCTTCTCCTTTAATCCCAATCGGCCTTAAAAACAAACTAGAAGAATTTAGCAAATTAGTAAACGAAAATTTGCTAATAGTAGGAGGAACATTGAACGAGATATCTAAAGAATTACCACAAAAATTTCCAACTGCAAAATCAATTAAAAAGTTTGAGGCTGCTGGTTTATGGAATAAATACAATGAGAAACAAGAACATCTAGAACCTCTTGCTAAAGAAATATTATTATATATAAGAAACTATCTCAAAATTGATAAACTTATAGATTAATGTTTGATTAAACAGACAAAAACCTCTCTGCGAAGCCTCCTGACTTCGTGGCGATGGCAACAGCGATAAGCAAAAAAAATTAAAAAAATATTTGAATGAATACGAAGTCACGAGACTTCACACAGCATCAGTCCTAATAATCAGGAATAATCTAACTGAAAAATTGCTGTTATTTTTATAATAATCTTTTTTATTTATATAGATTTGATATAAAAGTAATAATGTTTTAAACCAACAATTCTAAATAACCAAATGAAAACATTTCTAAATTTTTCAGGAAAATTGATTGGTTTCATTTGGCTACTTTTAACTGTTATTGTGGTTTTCTTTTTAATACAACGATTCGCAAATCCTGATACTAAAGGAATTTCCAATTATGATTTAAAGTTTTATCTGAAAATTACTCTCGGTTTTGCTTCAATATTTATTTTCTTAAAGTTTTTTGAAAGCAAATTAAAATAATCTCAAATGAACCCAACCTTCTTCGCAACCCAAGAAAAATTTAGAGAATGGTTAGAAAAGCATCATCAAAAAGAAACAGAACTTTTAGTTGGTTTCTATAAAGTGAATAGCAAAAAACCATCAATGTCCTGGTCAGAATCTGTAGATCAGGCGCTTTGTTTTGGATGGATTGATGGCGTTCGGAAATCTATTGACGAAGAAAGTTATACCATCAGGTTTACGCCCAGAAAAAAAACCAGTATTTGGAGTGCTATAAATATTAAAAAAATCGAAGCACTCACAAAAGCCGGGTTGATGAGAGAAGCCGGAATAAAAGCTTTCGAATTCAGATCTGAAGAAAGATCTAAAATTTACTCGCACGAAAATGAAGCGTATGTTCTCAATCCTGAGTTCGAAAAGCAATTTAAAGCCAATAAAACAGCTTGGGAATATTTCAACAATCAGGCGCCATCGTACAAAAAAGTAATAATTCACGTAATTATGAGTGCCAAACAAGAAAAAACCAGGCTTTCAAGATTAGAGAAAGCAATAAAATTTAGCGCCGAAGGAAAACGAATGTTATAAATACTATTGCTTTGATGTTTTATAAAATGTAATTTTATTCCATCTAAAAAAATCAAGCTAAAAAAAGAACAAAAAATGGAAGGAAGAACAGCATTACAATATTATGTTTTAGATGTATTCTCAAACGAAAGTTATAAAGGCAATCCGCTGTCTGTAGTTTTTACTGATGGTGATTTAGAATTAGAAATCTATCAAAATATATCCAAAGAATTTGGTTACTCTGAAACTTCGTTTGTCTATTATTCCACCAGGAAAAAAGCGCTAAAAGTTCGTTCGTTTACTCCAACAGGCTTCGAAATAGATGGTGCAGGGCACAACTTGTTAGGTGCAGTTTGCGGCGCTTTACTAAAAGGAATGCCCATTTTTGAAGAGCAGA
Organism: uncultured Flavobacterium sp.; assembly: GCF_963422545.1. Taxonomy (NCBI): domain Bacteria; kingdom Pseudomonadati; phylum Bacteroidota; class Flavobacteriia; order Flavobacteriales; family Flavobacteriaceae; genus Flavobacterium; species uncultured Flavobacterium sp. The sequence continues at coordinate 217,372 of NZ_OY730249.1, read as the reverse complement.
ATGAAAGTGAGCGTTTTGTAATTATGAAACATTCAGCAATTCCGTTAACCGTAAGTTTTGATCCTGTTACTTTTTATCCTGTTGTACAAATGCATCAAAAATCGGCAGTGATCAAACAAGAAATCCCAACTTATAGAATTGCGGTAGCTCTAGGTTTAAAAATTGAAGATTTAGATGTAAATGCTTTTGTTCCAACAATAGTCAAAACAGAAGTCGCACACACAATGGTTCCTATAAAAAACAGTCAATTACTCAATGATTGTGTTCCGGACAATAAACTCTTAATTGAGATTTCAAAAGAATATAATTTTGAAGGATTTTATTGTTTCACCATTGCTGATGAAAACCAAGAACATATAGTCGAAACGAGATTTTTTAACCCTATTATCGGAATATATGAAGATCCGGCGACAGGAACGGCTGCAGGTCCTTTAATTGGCTTTTTAACGCAAAAGAAATTCACTAAATCCGAAAAGGAATATAAAATTCTTCAGGGCGTAAAATTAAAACAGGCATCAATGATTGAAGTTATGAATCGTGAAGAAGATATTTTGGTAGGCGGTTCTTCGACAATTACGATGAAAGGAGAACTTTATATATAAAAAAAGAGCTGCATAGTGCAGCTCTTTTTTTATAATTTATCTTTTTATTTCCTGTGGCAATGTTTGTTTTTGTTGAGGCGGAATTCGTTTCTTTAAAAATAAAATTTGTCCTAAATGACTCGATTGATGCTCCATAACGTGAAACCAACAATACTGATTTGTCATGTCATATCTTGTTTGAACTTCAGCAAACCATGCATCGTCTCTTTTCTTTAATTCAGAAATGGTTTTTGCCCTAACTTCATTATAGATATCTAAATAATATTGTATATCATGTCCTTTAAATTCGTCACGGCCGCCTTGATCTAAGTCTAGAGCTGTCTGCCATTTTTTCTTTTCTTCTTCGTTAAAACCTCTATTCTCAAAAGTAAAAACCTGATAATACTTTTCGGCAGCAGCCAAGTGCATTACTAATGCACCAATTCTATTGGCTTGTTCATCATGCAAATAATCAATTTCATATTGGTTCATGCTCTTTACCGCTCTCTCAACACGACCTTTAAGATCTTCGAGCATCGATATCATGTCGCCAATTTTTGGCGAAGCCCCCTCAACATTTCCAATTCTAGCTTCTTGCCTTGGTTTTATGCCACTTCCTTCCATCAGTAAACTAACTTTCCCGTCTGCGCTTGATTTATCCAAAGTGATTTTATATTCTTTAACTTTAACAACGGCATCTTTAGAGATTCCGAAATTCCATTTGGGAATATTTCCATCTTTTATTGGAGCTTCAAAACTTGAATTTAAAACCGCTAAAGGCTCAAAAACACCTTTATCATTTTCGATAAATAATTCAAATTTATCAAAATAGAATTTTCCGTTATACAAACATAAACCTCCAAAACTTAGTGATTTGCTATTTTCATCAATCGTTCCTTCAACAGTATATGATTGCCATTCTTTTGATTTTACCGGTCTGTCACTCATATTGTCGAAAAAACCGTCTTCATCATTTTTAGTATCTACGCGAGCCCAAACACCCGCCCATGATTTTGGTTCAGTCGTTTCTACTTTAATCGAAGCAATTACTCTAAATTTTTTCTTTACAGAAGTTTGAATAGCAATCGTCTGATTGAAAGAAGTCCAATCGCTCGAAACAACTTTTTCGGTTTGAGCCTGTGCTAAGACAAAACTCAAAAACAATACTAAAAGTGGTATTTTTTTCATTTTCTAATTTTCTTGCATTTTTTTGTAAATATATATTCTTTTTTTAAGAGTTTCTCATAATTATTACTTGAAAATTCTTTCAAAAACAAAATTGTATAAAACAAAAAAGCTGCATTAAATACAGCTTTTATATGATAACATAGAAATCAGAATTTCTTAGTTTGTTTTCATTGGCGGTAAATCAAATGCTTTTGACTCGTGCTCGAAGTTATTTCTATGTCCGCCATCGCAAAATGGTTTGTTTGCAGATAATCCGCAACGGCAAAGTCCTAATGCAGATCTCCCTTGAAGTCCGTAAACAGCTCCTTCAGAATCCATGATTTCAAAGTCACCTTCGATTTTTATAGATCCGTTTTTATTGATGATTAATTTTGTCTTGCTCATAACTTGTTTTTGTTTTTCAGGGCAAAGATTGCAAAATAAATTTTGAAGATTTTAATCGGGATGCTAGTTTAAACTGGTTCTATTTTAGAATTTACTTTAACGATTTGCCAAAGTTTTTAAATTTATATATGTCGTCCCTAAGGGACTTTTGTTTGTGGTCGCATTTCGTTTTCAACGGATTAAAATCCGTTGCTACAATATGTCCCAAACCTACGGTTTTCTTGAAAAGTTCCGGAGGAACGATTTATTTTGTAGCAACGGATTAAAATCCGTTGAAAAATGCGCAATCTTGTCATTTCGAGGAACGAGAAATCTCCGCAAGAAACTCCGTTCCTAAATCGTTAATCTTTGTCGAGTTTCTTGCGGAGATTTCTCGTTCCTCGAAATGACAAACCAGATGTTTTTTAGCCCCGATAGAAGTGGAAATCCTTTTGCTTTTTTCTTTAAAAAGCAAAAGATTGGAACGGATAGCGGGATTAGCTCCTGAAAAAACTACTAAGAAAAATCAAATCTTTGTCGAGCTACTTCTGGAGATTTCTCGTTCCTCGAAATGACAAGCTGAAATGCTTTTCGTCCTGAATCTCGGTGAAACTTAGAAATCTCAATTCTATTGCTTATTTTTGCACTCAATAAAATTGAGTTATGATACAAAATCCAAAGAGATATACTATTACGGCAGCATTGCCTTACACCAACGGACCTATACATATTGGGCATTTGGCGGGGGTTTACGTGCCTGCAGATATTTATTCGAGATATTTACGTTTGCAAGGAAAAGACGTTGCGTTTATTTGCGGAAGTGATGAACATGGCGTTGCAATTTCGATGAAAGCCAAAAAAGAAGGAATTACACCACAAGAAGTTATTGATAAATATGACGGAATTATTAGAAAATCATTTGCTGATTTTGGAATTTCGTTTGATAATTATTCTCGAACTTCGGCTAAAATTCATCATGATACGGCTTCGGAATTCTTTAGAACGTTGTATGATAAAGGCGATTTTATTGAAGAAATTACCGAGCAATTGTATGATGCAAAAGCAAATCAGTTTCTGGCAGATCGTTTTGTGGTTGGAACTTGCCCTAAATGTGGTAATGACGGAGCTTATGGCGATCAATGCGAAAATTGCGGATCGACTTTGAACGCTACGGATTTGATTAATCCAAAATCGACAATTACAGGAGAAACTCCAATTTTAAAAGAAACTAAACACTGGTTTTTGCCTCTTGACCGTTATACTGAATTCTTGACTGAATGGATTCTGGTTGGTCATAAAAACGACTGGAAACCTAATGTTTACGGACAAGTTAAATCTTGGGTTGATGGCGGACTTGAGCCTCGTGCGGTAACGCGTGACCTTGATTGGGGAATTGATGTTCCGGTTGAAGGTGCTGAAGGAAAAAAATTATACGTTTGGTTTGATGCGCCTATCGGATATATTTCGTCTACTAAAGAATGGGCAGCCCGCGAAGGAAAAGACTGGGAACCATATTGGAAAGATGAAGACACGAAACTGGTTCATTTTATTGGGAAAGACAATATTGTTTTTCACTGTATTATTTTCCCTGCGATGCTTAAAGCCGAAGGAAGCTATATTTTGCCGGATAATGTTCCTGCAAATGAGTTTTTGAATTTGGAAGGAAACAAACTTTCGACTTCTAAAAACTGGGCGGTTTGGTTGCATGAGTATTTAGAAGAATTTCCGGAGAAACAAGATGTTTTGCGTTATGCATTAACTTCTAACGCTCCAGAAACTAAGGATAATGATTTTACATGGAAAGATTTCCAAGCGAGAAATAACAACGAATTGGTTGCAATTTTCGGGAATTTTATTAATCGTGTTGTGGTTTTAACCAATAAATATTACGACGGATTTATTCCAACGCCTAATGAATTATCTGAGGTTGACGAAAATGCTTTGGCAGAATTAAAAGCGTATCCAGCTGTGATTTCAAGTTCGGTTGAGCGTTACAGATTCCGTGAAGCTTTGGGCGAATTGATGAATGTTGCGCGTTTAGGAAATAAATATCTTGCCGATGAAGAGCCTTGGAAAGTTATGAAAGACAATCCGGAGCGTGTAAAAACTCAAATGTATGTAGCGTTGCAAATTGCTGCAGCTTTGAGCATTCTTGCTGAACCATTCTTGCCTTTTACTGCGGCTAAATTGTCAAGAATTCTGAAAAATGAAGGTAAATTGAATTGGAATGACGTTTCTGAAAATTCAGAATTGATTCCGGAAGGTCATCAAATTGGTGAAGCCGAATTATTATTCGCAAAAATCGAAGACGAAGAAATACAAAAACAAATAGATAAATTGGAAGCTACAAAAACCGCTAATCTTGCAGAAAACAAACAACCGGAACCTCAAAAAGATTTAATTCAGTATGAGGATTTCGCTAAAATGGATTTACGTGTTGGAACTATTATTGAAGCCGAAAAAATGCCAAAAGCAAACAAACTTCTGGTTCTTAAAATTGATACCGGAATTGATGTTCGCACAATTGTTTCTGGAATTGCCGAAAGCTTTTCGCCAGAAGAAATCATCGGTAAACGTGTTACAGTTCTTGCAAACTTAGCGCCAAGAGCTTTACGCGGAGTTGAAAGCCAAGGTATGATCTTAATGACAACAAACGCCGAAGGAAAACTAGTATTCGTAAATCCTGATACTGACGCTCCAAATGGTGAAGCGATAAACTAACTTTTTTAGTGAAAGGTTAGATGTGAAATGTTAAAACATGAGAAATTTCTCATGTTTTTTCTTTTTACCTGAGTTTATAATTGTAAGTTTGTTTCGACTAAATATTGAAAGCTTTAAATAAAAACTTATTAAAGTTAACATAAGCGAACCCTCGCCAAGGTGCTGGAGCAGGAAACTGCCCTAAATCTATTCTTTGAATATTTAGTCACACCTAAAGCGAGGGTTTCGTGTGTTTAATATTTTCGATATGACTAAAGAAAATGAAAAAACATCGGAGCCAGATGTAATGCGTGCAATGGCAGAATTTCTTTCAGGCCTTTGGTTTGAAGATGATTTTAGGGATCAACCAGAGTATTTGTCCGAAATTTTTGAGACAATTCTCTTAACCGAAATGGGCGATGATCAAGATCTTCGCATCAAAATGGTAAGTTCGATTAGAACAAGCAAATTGTTGGCAAATGCCCTTGGTTCTTTTACGGACATGGAAATTAACAATGCCTGCAAGAAAATTATGAATGCATAATACCACACAAAAAAGCGAGAATCAATTAAAATTTGTAATTGATTCTCGCTTTTTACTTTACAAAGCCAAAAAATTGAAAGGTTAATTATTTCGAAAAAACCGTAAAAAAAATTGCCATGATAAAATATTTTTGTTTATTTGATCTAATATTTTAATTTTTAACGAAAAAATCGTAAAACCATGTTAATCCGTTTTGTTGTCAGTAATTTCATGTCTTTTAAAGATGAGACAGAATTCAATATGCTTCCTGCAAAAGGAAATGGGTCTCGTCAACTTACCAATCACATAAAAAAAACTAAATCAGGAGTTGAAGTATTAAAAACTGCGGCAATCTATGGCGCAAATGCTGCGGGAAAAAGTAACTTAGTAAGGGCAATTGCATTCTTAAAATCTATTGTTATAAATGATGTTGAACTATTAGTACCTCAAAGCAAAAGATTCAGACTTGATCCAGCATATCGCGATAAATCATCCACTTTTAGAATTGAATATGAATATGAAGGAATTCATTTTGATTATGCAGTAGAAATTTTTAAAGGAAAAATTAAACAAGAATGGCTTTACTTAATAAATTCAATAAAAAAAAACCAAGAAGAATTATTATTCAAAAGAGAAAATAAAGAAGTCGAATTTGGAGAATATTTTAAAGATAAAAACGATTTATTATTTGCTAAGAAATTTCTAAAGAAAGAACTTAAAGAAAATGAGACTGTTTTAAATAATTGTTATTTACTTTTTGAAAACAATAAAATTTTAGATAAAATCTGCGAATCTTTTACTAAACTCCATTTAGTATTTCCAAATTCGATAAATATTGAATTTACTAAATCTGTTTTATTAGGAACCAAAAAATTAGATTTTGCTAATAAAATACTCCTAAACAGCAAAACAGGGATTGAAAAAATTGTGCTAAGAAAAATAGAATCAGATTTATTTTTTGGCTTAGACGATGTGAATGTAAAAAACAATCTTATTGACGAACTAGAATCCAGTATTCAAAAAGGTGATAGTGAAAAAAAGGAAAAAGTAATTGTTTTTACATATAGAAATAAATATTATACTCTGGTAAAAGAAAATGGCAAATATTTTGTTTTTATCCTATGTGCCAAACATGAAAATTCTAACTTAACGTTTGATTTTCACGAAGAATCTGACGGTACAAATCGTCTTTTTGAACTTGCTCCAGCTTTCGAAGAATTATTGTATGAGGATGATTTTGTATATATCATTGATGAACTAGAAAGAAGTATGCATCCTTTATTGGCTAAAGAACTCTTAAGAACATATTCACTAAATTCTAAAACTAATAGTCAATTAATTTTCACTACCCATGAAAGTCATCTATTAGATGATAATTTACTTAGACGAGATGAGATTTGGTTTACAGAAAAAAAATCTGATGGTAGTACTGAATTTTATCCGTTAAGCAATTTCAATCCAAGGGGAGACAAAGTTTTAGAAAGAGGCTATTTAGAGGGAAGATATGGAGGAATTCCATTTTTAGGAGATTTTTCCAAATTAATTACAGAAGAAATTCCTTTATAAATGGAGCGTAAGAGATATACATTAGATGATTACAATAAAGAAGAATCATTTAAAGATGCAACTAAATTCTTCGTTGTTTATGAAGGAGAAGACAAGGAACCCAAATATTTCGGAACTTTTAATAATTTATTTTTTGAACCTAAAAAAGCAAGCATCTTACACGTGTTTGAAAAAGACACTAATGTCAAAGGTTCTCAACCAAAAAAATTAATTGAGCGTGCCAAATCTTTCATTGAAAATCCACCTAAAAGTTTACCCGTTACCCCATCGGTAGATGACAAATTTAGATTTGTACTTGATGTAGATCAACACCCAAAAGAAGAATATCCTGAATTAAAAGAATATTGTAAAAGTCTAATTGATGCGGATTTATTTATAAGTAATTATTGTTTCGAGATATGGCTATTATTTCATTTAGATGAACCAGAAAATATTTTATGTAAAACTAGTAAAGAATCAAAAACAGAACTTGGAACAAAACATACAGATTCAAAAATTAAAAACTATCCTAAAGGATATTTAACTCCTGAATATATCTTAAAAGCTATCGAAAGAGCGGAAAAAGCAGATTTAAACAAAGATGATTATTTTCCTGAGGAAAAATCAACGAAAGTCTACTTATTAATGAAGGAGCTTCTTAAGTATTCAACAATAAATATTGAAGTTATTGATCCTAAAATAATAAAAAACCCTTAGCTCTTTTTATATAATAAATAATGAAACTCACCAAACCAAGATTAGCCTTAATCTGTGGAATACTTTGTATTTCGATATTCCCCATATTGATAAAACTTAGATTAGCACCCGGATTAATCTCGGCTTTTTATCGAATGACTTTTGCGGTGATTTTACTTTTGCCTTATGTGCTTATTACAAAAAGCTTCAAACTCCCAAACACAAAATTCTTGCTTTTGGCAGCACTTTGTGGTATTTTATTCTCTTCGGATGTTGCGGTTTGGAATATCGCCATTCAGGATTCAAGCGCGACTCAGGCTTCGTTGTTGACGAATTTATCACCACTTTGGGTTGGGATAGGTTCTTTCTTCTTCTTGAAAATAAAACCGGCAACTAATTTCTGGATTGGAACAGTAGTTTCTTTATTCGGAATGATCACTTTGGTTGGTTTTAGCTTTTTTCTAGATTTGAATTTTGATCAGGCTTTTCTATTTGCGGTTTTGTCCGGAATCTTATATTCGATTTATCTATTGGTCAGCAAAAATGTACTTTCAGAAGTTGATATATTATCGTTTATGACCATTAGTTTATTCACTTCGAGTATTTACTTAGGAATTCTTTGTTATTGTTTAGATCAGCCTTTTACAGGATTCTCAGATACAGGCTGGTTTGTCTTGGTGCTGCAAGCGATTATTTGTCAATTGTGTGCCTGGCTTTCGATTAGTTACGCAACGCAGCACATGCGGGCAACAAGGGTTTCGCTAAGTTTATTAAGTCAGGCTGTAATTACATCGATTTTAGCTTGGTTGTTTTTGGAAGAACAAATAACTTTACAAATGGTTTTAGGCGGAATCATTTTGCTTTTCGGAATTAGAATTACTTTTTACGATAAAACAATTTCATTAAAGAACTTGTTTTCGAAGAATTAGGATTCAGAAATGGTACGCGGATGACACGGGTTTAAATGGATTTACGCAGATTACTTTTGAAAAATATCTGTTAATCTGTGTCAAAAGAAAATTAGTGCAAATTGGTGTAATTCGTGGCGAAAATAGTTTCTCGCAGATTTGGCAGATTGAGCAGATTTTTTTTAAAATAATTCGTGAATTCGTGGCGAAAAAACCTGAAACAAATAAAACTTGAAACAAAAAACACCATGTTACATAAAAGCAAAATACCCAATTTAAAAGTAATCGCATTTGATGCCGATGATACTTTGTTTGTAAACGAACCTTATTTTCAGGAAACCGAACACAAGTTTTGTGCTTTGATGGAAGATTATCTTTCACATCAGGGAATTTCGCAGGAATTATTCAAAATCGAAATTGAGAATTTACCTTTATACGGTTACGGAATCAAAGGATATATTCTTTCGATGATTGAAGCAGCGATGAAAATTTCGAACAATACAATTCCGATTGAGGTAATTGAAAAAATCATTCAATACGGAAAAGAATTACTGGAAAAACCTATTGAACTTCTTGACGGAATTGAAGAAACATTGCAGGCTTTGCACGGAAAATATAAATTGGTTGTTGCTACAAAAGGCGATCTAAAAGACCAGCACAGCAAACTACACCGTTCTGGTTTAGGACATTATTTTCACCATATCGAAGTAATGTCAGACAAACAAGAAATAGATTATCAAAAACTATTAGGCCGTTTAGACATTGAGTCTCATGAATTTTTAATGATCGGAAATTCATTGAAATCGGATGTTTTACCAGTTTTAGGAATTGGAGGTTATGCTGTTCATATTCCGTTTCATACCACTTGGGAACACGAAAAAATTAGTCATAAGGTAGAACACAAGCATTTTAGTTCATTCGAAAAAATTACCGAAATAGTACCTAACTTACTATAAATGAAAACACTTTTAGATCTGGAAAACTGGAACAGAAAAGAGCACTTTGCACATTTCAGTAAAATGGAAGAACCATTTTTTGGCGCAACCGTTGAAATTGATTGTACAAAAGCGTATCAAACTGCAAAAGAATTAAACACTTCTTTTTTTATTTACTATTTGCACAAAACATTAGTTGCTGTAAATTCAGTAGAAAACTTTAAATACAGAATTGCCGATGATAAAATTTACATCAATGATCGCGTTGATGCATCTGCAACAATTGGAAGAGAAGACGGAACTTTTGGATTTTCATTAATTGAATACAATCCGGATTTTAAATTGTTTGAACAAAATGCTTTAGCCGAAATTGAACGTGTTCAAAACACAACAGGTCTTTTTACAAGATCTTTTGATGATGACAATGTAATTCATTTTTCGGCTATTCCGTGGCTGAATTTCACTTCACTTTCACATGCCAGAAGTTATACATTTCCAGACAGTTGCCCTAAAATATCGTTTGGAAAAATGATAACTTCCGAAACCGGAAAACGTACCATTTCAATGTCTGTACATGTGCATCATGGCTTAATGGACGGTTTTCATTTAGGACAATATGTAGATCAATTTCAATATATTATGAATTTATAAACAGTATTTTTCATACGAATTTGTCTTATTCTATTATTATTTTGACTTTAAATGCCTATTCCAGCTTTTTATAAGTTGTTTTTTTGGTGAAAATTTAAACTCAAATACTAATGAAGAAAATTGTCATTACTTTAGCGCTTGCTTTAGCACTAACACATGTAAGTGCACAAACAGAAAAAACCCATAATAATTACAACAAGTGGTCTGTAGAATTGAATGCTGGTTTTACAAAACCACAACGTCCATTCTCTGCAGGTTACTCTACGGATACTCCAAGCCCTTGGGTTGGTGATTTAGGAGTTCGTTATATGTTCAATAACAAATTTGGTTTGAAACTTGATTATGGCTACAACAGTTTCACCAATGGAAACGATTCTAACACATTTGATTCAAAATACTATAGATTAGATTTACAGATGGTAGCTAACTTAGGACGAATCATGAATTTTGAAACCTGGACTAATACTATTGGTTTATTAGGACATGCAGGTTTTGGTGTTGCACGTTTAAAAAGTGACAATTTCAGCGAAAAAGACGCAATGGGTAATTTTATTGCTGGTCTTACCACACAAGTAAGATTATCAAACAGACTTGCTCTAACAGGAGATTTCTCTACTATTTTAAACGCGTCTCAGGATCATACTTTCGACGGAGCTTACGTTGCTGATAACAGAGATTTCTCTGGACTTATGTTTAATGGTACTATAGGTTTGCAGGTTTACTTAGGTAAAAACACAAAACATGCTGACTGGGTTGTTATTCCAACTGATAATGGAGATCTTGAAGCAATTCAAGCATTAGAAAGCAAGGTAGCTAACTTAGAAGAATTAGCAAAAAGAGTACCGGAAAAACAAGTAGTTGTAGAAAAACAAATCAACAATACTCCTGTTGTAACTGACAAAGACATTGTTAAAGATTTAATTAACGACAAATATTACAGTGTATACTTCGATTTCAATAAAGCTACACCTATTGAAAATTCTACTGCTGCAATTGATGTTGTTTTAACTTACTTAAGAAAAAACCCTTCAGCTTCTCTAGACATTATTGGTTATGCTGATCAGGTTGGAAGAGCAGAATACAATGAAAAATTATCACATGCAAGAGCAGAGAATGTTAAAAAGATTCTAACACAAGCTGGAGTTTCATCTTCAAGATTAAATGTTGTTCCTGCAGGTGCAGATACATCTATCGAAAAAAACTCAGAAGAAGCTAGAAGATTAGCTAGAAGAGTTACTTTTAAAACTAAATAATTCTTTTAAAAAGTAATAAATTTAAGAGCCCGAAAGAAACCTTTCGGGCTTTTTCATTTTTTATAATCAACTAAACAATGAATTTTTACTTTGTGCTATTTATAATCCAAAAGAGATACGATTTATTTTATTAAATTTGGAATAATATTTGCCCGTAAAAACACATGAAAAAACTTTTACTTTTTTTGCTTTTACTTTCTAAATCAGTATTGTTAAGCCAGACAGTACTGAATTCATTTCCGTTAAACATAAACAATCCTCTCGAAGATGGTCAAATTTTAAATGTTGAGGATGTAAAAACGCATGATATTTACGTTTTTGCTGCAGATGATAAAAAAATCAACATTTTAAAATATAATAAATCACTATTTCTAACCAATCAATTTACTGATTCTATAAATAATATAGAAAACAGAGTGTTAACTGGCTACAGCATTAATGAAGACGGTAATCCGCTCCTTTATTGGGATTCTGAAAATTCAAGAAATATCAGAATCATTAAATACTTTTTGGAAACAAAAACTACACGATCCTTAAATTTCGATTTTCCGGAAAACAATGAATATACCATTGCGAGTTTTCAAAAAAACAATAATTTTTACATTCTGGCCAAAGAAAAAAACCAGCAGCACCTTCTGCTTTATGAATTTAAAAATGGAAACTGTGAAGTAAAAATGTTCGACTTTTCAGCTTTTAAATTTCAAAACGAAAAAGGGCAAAATTTAAGTTTTAGTTCCCTTATTCGATATTATCCAATCGAAAAAATGGAATCAAATGATTTTAATTCTCTGGATAAAGCTTCAAGCATAAATAAAATGTATGCTCTTGACGATCATATCATTTTGACATTTGATTATAGTTTAAAAAACACACAGGTTTTCGATCTTAACATAAAAACCCTTGAAATTACAGAGAAAAACTTTGATCAGCCAGTTTCTGTCAAAACCTCTAAAACTTCAAATTCATTTTATAATCAAAATAAACTTTATCAAATCAAGGCTAACAGCGATGAATTTTTGTTTGATATAAAAGATTTTGATTCAGGAAAAATGATCAAAAGTGTTTCTGTTTCAAATAATGACACCATTCGCTTTAAAAATTCCCCATTATTTCTTCAGACAAACAATAACAAACCTCAGGAATTAAAAACTACGGCCAAATTCCTGAAACAATTATCAAATTTAAGTGTTGCAGTTTCTGTTTTGGAAAATAAGAAAACCAATTACATAACATTTGGCGGCTATATAGAATACATCATTTCTAACTTCAACTACGGACAAAATGATTTTTATGATGTTGGAAATTCGTCTTATTCGCAAAATAAAATGGTCTTCTTTGATGCTGTAATGAACGAAAATTATGATTTTACTACAACTATAAAATCTGAACCTTTAGCAATTGATAACATTTTCTATTATCTAAGCACAAACAAAAATGTATCCCTTCAAAATATTTTAAAGTTGAAAGATTATTCTATTCTGAGCTATTATGACACGGCTTTAAAACAATTCATAATACGAAAATTTACAGATGGTTTCATTAGAGAAGACGATGGAAATCCGATTATGAATAAATCACAATTCTCAAAACCATTTACTTTTGATAAAATTAAATCTTATTAATTTTATTGAGAATTAATCCAAATGCCTATGTTTCGAAGGTTTAAAAAAGTGATTTGAATTATTTTTTTTAACTTTACCAAAAAGACACCATTATGTTATCAAAAAATATAGAAGCAGCATTGAACAAGCAAATTCGTATAGAGGCAGAATCTTCGCAAACCTACCTTTCTATGGCTTGTTGGGCTGAAGTACACGGATTAGAAGGAATTGCTCAATTTATGTACACTCAATCAGACGAAGAGCGCGCACACATGCTTAAATTAATAAAGTATGTAAATGAACGCGGAGGTCACGCTCATATTACAGATCTAAAAGCGCCTAAAACATCTTATTCTACATTTAAAGAAATGTTTGAAGCTCTTTATAACCATGAAATTTTTGTTTCACAGTCGATTAATGAATTGGTTCATATTACTTTTGAAGAAAAAGATTATGCTACCCATAATTTCTTACAATGGTACGTATCAGAACAAATCGAAGAAGAAGCTACTGCTAAATCTATTTTAGATAAAATTAACTTAATTGGAGATGATAAAGGCGGACTTTACTTGTTTGATCGTGATATTCAGCAACTAACGGTTACAAGCTCAATTGCAATTAATCCAAAATAAAAAAGTTAAAGTTTATTTAGAATATATAAAAATAACAAATTTGCTTTATATTTGCCACTGTTTTTATAATACAGAGGAAAATTGGGCAAGAAAGAAAAAGACAAGGACAAGAAAAAGGATAAAAAAGATAAAAAGAAAAAAGCTATCCTTGAGAACATTAAGAAGTTAGAAAACTGTAAATCTTCTTGTTGTGAGAAATACAAAAAAAGCGAAAAGAAACGTTGTTCACGTTGTCCTATGTTTGATTTATTCAAAAAAACAGCTTAAACTTATATATAAAATAAACCCACCACAAAATCCGGTGGGTTTTTTTATGCTTAAATTACAGCCGATTTCTGATTTTTAAAAAGATTCAAAATTTCTACTATGAAAAACCAAATTATTATACCTAAATCCAGTCTTGACTTTTTGTCTCAGCTTAAAGAAAACAACAATAAACCCTGGTTTGATGCACATAAACAAAACTACTTAAACGAGCTAAATCATATCGAAACTTTTGCAGATGCTTTGCTTCACGAACTCGCTAAAACAGATGTTCTGGAAACGGCTTCCGGCAAAAAAAGTGTTTATCGAATTTACCGCGATATCCGATTCTCTAAAGACAAAACTCCTTTTAAAACCTTTTGGGGCGGCAGTTATACCAGAGCAACTAAAGAAAGACGCGGTGGTTATTATTTTCACCTGGAAAAAGGAAATACTTTTCTAGCCGGCGGATTTTGGGGGCCAAATGCCGCAGATTTAAAACGCATAAGAATCGAATTTGCACACGATGATGAACCGATGCAAAAGATATTACAATCAAAATCTTTTGTCGATAATTTTGGAGAATTACAAGGTGAACAAGTAAAAACAGCACCAAAAGGCTTTGACAAAAATCATAAAGCTATCGATTTACTTCGTTATAAACAGTTTTTGGTCATCAAACGTTTTACTGATACAGAAGTTTTAAGCGATCTTTTTCTTGAACAGGCTTTAGACGCTTTCAAAAACATGAGACCTTTTTTTGACTATATGAGCGAAATATTGACAACAGATATAAATGGTGCTTCGGTTTTATAATGTTTTTACATAAAGTTAAACCCGACAGGTTTTAAAAACCTGTCGGGTTTGAAATATCAAATCTTATTAAGCTTATTTACTGAGAAGCAAAATCTCATTCACAACAACTTCAGTTACATATCTCTTTTCACCATTTTTGTCTTCATAACTTCTGTGAATTAGCTTTCCTTCGATACCAACTTCTTTTCCTTTTTCAACATACTTTTCGATAATTTCAGCAGTTTTTCCCCAGGCTGTAACGCGATGCCACTCTGTTTGTTCGATTTTTTCACCTTTATCATTTGTATATCTTTCATTTGTTGCGATATTCAAATGCGCTAGTTTTCTTCCGTTTTCTAATGTTTTAATTTCTGGATCGTTTCCTACGTTTCCAATCAATTGTACTCTGTTTTTCATTCCGTTCATGGCTTTTACTATTTAAATGTTCATATAAAAGAATTCGTTTATCAAATTCAACGAGGCAAAGATCTGAACCCACTCAAAAAGTATTCGACTGTAAACTATTTACTTTCGGTTGTAATTATTTGTAAGCGTTTGTAAATGGAAATAATTTCGTATATTTGAGATAAATCTTACGATATGCAAACCAAAATCAATAAAGTTGAGTTGCGAAATTTAGAATTTGACGATTATAAACAATTGAAAGACTCAATGGTTGAATCGTATCCTGAAATGGCAGACTCCTATTGGAACGAGGATGATATCAAAAGATTGCTTTCAATTTTCCCGGAAGGTCAAATCGTTATTCTCGCAGACGGAAAAGTGGTTGGATCAGCATTATCGCTTATTGTCGATGAAAAACTGGTTGATAAAAGACACAATTACAGACAAATTCTTGGAGATTATACCTTCTCAACACACAATAAAAACGCAGAAATTTTATACGGAATCGATGTTTTTATACACCCCAATTATCGCGGTTTACGATTAGGACGCCGTTTATATGATGCCCGAAAAGAACTTTGTGAACAACTTAATCTAAAGGCAATAGTTTTTGCAGGCAGGATTCCGAATTATGGTCAATACGCCAAAAAATTATCTCCCAAAAACTATATCGAAAAAGTAAAACATAAGGAATTACATGATCCTGTTTTATCTTTTCAGTTAAGCAATGATTTTCATGTATTGAGAATTATTAAAAACTATTTAGAAGGCGACGAAGAATCAAAAGAATTTGCTGTTCTTTTAGAATGGAATAATGTTTATTATGACGAAAGTCCAAAACTAATTAATCTCGAAAAAAGTGTAATTCGTTTGGGACTAATTCAATGGCAAATGCGTCCGCTAAACAATATTGAAGAATTTTTCGAGCAAGCAGAATTTTTTATCGATGTCGTTTCAGGTTACGGAAGTGATTTTGCATTATTTCCCGAGCTTTTCATTGCGCCTTTAATGGCCGATTATAATCATCTGTCAGAAGCAGAAGCAATTCGTGAACTTGCCAGATATTCTGAACCTATCAAAAAGCGTTTTCAGGAATTTGCAATCTCCTACAATATCAATATTATTTCAGGAAGCATGCCTTATCTGGAAAATGGCAATTTGTATAATGTTGGCTTTCTATGCAAAAGAGACGGGACTTCAGAGATATACACCAAAATTCATGTAACACCAAATGAAGTGCAGCATTGGGGAATGAAAGGCGGATCGCAATTTAAAACTTTTGATACGGATTGTGGTAAAATTGGAATTTTGATTTGCTATGATGTTGAATTCCCCGAACTTTCGAGAATTTTAGCAAACGAAGGAATGAATATTTTATTTGTTCCGTTTTTGACTGATACGCAAAATGCCTACACACGCGTCAAACATTGTTCACAAGCTCGTGCAATAGAGAATGAATGTTACGTCGCCATTGCCGGCTGTGTTGGAAACCTTCCAAAAGTGAACAATATGGACATTCAGTATGCACAAGCTTCTGTTTTTACGCCATCTGATTTCGCTTTTCCGAGTAACGGGATAAAAGCCGAAGCAACACCAAATACCGAAATGACACTGATTGTTGATGTTGATTTAAACCTACTTAAAGAACTTCATGAACACGGAAGTGTACGAATATTAAAAGACCGAAGAACTGATTTATATGAAATTAAAAAAATAGATTCATGAAAACTTGCCTCGAATGCTCCGAAAAACTTGTAGGTAGAGAAGATAAAAAATTCTGTTCAGACAGTTGCCGTAATGCCTACAATAACAAAATAAATAAAGATAGTACTAATTTCATGCGTAATGTAAACAACAAATTACGAAAAAATTACCGTATTTTGTCCGAACTAAATACTGATGGCAAATCAAAAGCAACACGGGATAAAATGATAAACAAAGGTTTTGACTTCGACTTTTTTACGAATGTTTTACAAACAAAAACAGGAAACACCTACTATTTCCTGTACGATCAAGGATATCGCTCTTTAGACAATGATTATTTTATGCTCGTAAAAAAAGAAATTTAGTACTTATCAATCATGAAAAAAAATCCGACCTCAATTCTAGGCATCGCCTGCATTCTAGCAATTCTAGGCGTTATTTACGCCACAATGATGCCCCAATATATTTCAAAAAATGATGAAGCACTTGCCGATTTTTCTACCGAAAGAGCCTTAAATCAAGTCGAGATTATTGCGCAAAAACCCCATTACGTAGGCTCAACAAATCATGAATTAGTTGCCAATTATCTAAAGCTGGAACTTAATAGAATTGGATTAGAAACAAGTATACAGGAAGGATTTACACTCAACGACAAAGGACTTTTGGTAAAATCCAAAAATATTCTGGCTCGCATAAAAGGAACAAATAACTCTAAAGCACTTTTATTGCTTTCTCATTATGACAGTGCGCCACACTCTTTTTCTAAAGGCGCAAGTGACGATGCCTCAGGCGTTGCAACTATACTAGAAGGAGTTCGTGCTTTTTTATATTCTAAACAACCTCATAAAAATGACATAATTATCCTTTTTTCAGATGCAGAAGAATTGGGTTTAAATGGTGCCGCACTCTTTGTAAATAAACATCCGTGGGCAAAAGATGTAGGTTTGGTTATCAACTTTGAAGCGCGCGGTTCTTCAGGGCCAAGTTATATGTTAATGGAAACCAATAAAGGAAACGAAGCTCTTGTCAAAGAATTTTCGAATGCAAAAACAACTTATCCGGTTTCAAACTCTTTGATGTACAGCATTTACAAAATGCTTCCAAATGATACAGATTTAACCGTTTTTAGAGAACAAGGAAACATTCAGGGATTCAACTTTGCCTTTATAGACGGACATTATAATTATCATACTCAACAAGATGATGTTCAGCATTTAAGTAAAACAACATTGGCACATCAGGGAACTTATCTGATGCCTTTGTTAAAATACTTTGCAAATACTGATTTAAACGCTACAAATTCAAATGACGATGATGTTTATTTTAGTGTACCGTTTTCATTCATTAGCTATCCTTTTTCATGGGTTGCTCCAATGACTTTTATTGCTTTAGGATTATTAATTCTCTTTATTTTCATCGGAAAAGCAAAACGCGTTATTAATTTTAGAGAAATCTTCAAAGGATTTATACCACTACTGGGATCCATAATTATTGCAGGTTTGGTTACCTTTTTAGGATGGAAAATAGTATTACAGATTTATCCTCAATACTCTGATCTCCTTAACGGATTTACCTACAATGGTCATGCTTACATAGGAGCTTTTGTAACGCTTAGCATTGCGATTTGTTTTGCATTCTACCATAATTTCTCAGAAACAAAAGTTACAATGAATCATTTTGTTGCTCCTTTACTTCTTTGGATCATCATCAATGCGTTTCTTGCCAACAGCTTAACGGGAGCTGGCTTCCTGATTATTCCGGTTTATTTTGGAATACTATTATTTGGGATTTTTGTTCTGACACAACATTATAGTTTAGGTTTAAATTTATTGTTTTCTATTCCGGCTTTAGTAATAATAGCGCCTTTTATTGTTATGTTCCCAATAGGTTTGGGTCTTAAAATCCTTTACGGAAGTTCCGTTCTAACCGTTTTAGCTTTTGGGTTATTACTGCCAATATTTGGTTCATTTGCTAAAAAAGGAGCCTGGACAATAGTCTTTTTTATTGCTTCGATTGGCTTTTTTGCTTACGCAGGATATCATTCAGATTATGAGCACGGAAAAGCAAAATCAAACAGCTTATTATATGTTTACAATGCCAATACAAACGCTGCAATCTGGACTACTTATGATGTGAATTTAGACGATTGGACCAAAAGCTATTTAGGCGAAAAAAATCAAAAAGCAGTTGGCTTAAACAATCTGCCAATATCCAGCAAATACAATTCAGGATTTACCTATAGTGCAATTGCGCCGGTTGTCGATATACCAAAGCCAACAATCGCATTTTTACAAGACAGTGTTGTTGGGAATAACAGATATCTAAAAATAAAAATTACGCCAAACCGTAAAGTAAACCGATACGATATTTATGCAAATCCTAAAATGACATTTTATAATTTTAAAGCAAATAACGTTTCTACTTTAGGACAAAAAGGAAATGAGTTAGAACGAGAAGGAATGCGACTTTTATCGTATTATGTTGTGGGTAATGAACCGCTTGTAATGGAATTCTACATCAAAAAATCGTCTGTTTTTGACATGGATCTAATTGAAAGTTCATTTGATTTAATGACAAACCCATTGTTTAAGATTAAACCAAGAAGTGACTGGATGATGCCAACACCTTTTGTTTTGAACGATGCTGTACTAATTCAGCAAAAAATTAAAAAATATATTGCCCCAGTAGCACCAATCGCACCTGCAACGGCAGTAAAAGACACTGCTATTATCGCAAAAGACAGCTTAAAGCCTATTGTAAAACCACAATAAAAACACTTGTTATGGCAACAAATATTTCTACAATCCACCTGAATTCTACATTAAAAAAAGTTTGGAATACATTGACTCAACCAGAATTAGTCAAACAATGGCAATACGGAAGTGATTTAATTACAGACTGGGAAGTTGGTAACGAAATCAGATTTAGAAACGAATGGGAAGGTCAGGTTTTTGAGCAATGGGGAACTGTTTTAGAAGTTACTCCGAATCAGAAAATCAAGTATTCTTTGTTTTTCCCAAGACCAGAATTAGAAGATAAACCTGAGAATTATTTTATAATGAGTTATATTTTATCTGAAGAAAATCAGAAAGTAAAACTTGAAATCATTCAGGAAGACAATCGTCCGGGTGCAGTTCAGGAAGAGCCTCAAGGCGACGAAAACCCAATTCTACAAGGTTTAAAAGCTTTAATCGAATCTTAAAATTAGGTTCAAAGAAGCAAAGGTACAGAGATGCAAAGATTAAAAAAGCACTATTTTCATAGTGCTTTTTATTTTTAGATATGTTGAGAAACCTTTGAGCCTTTGCAACTTTGAACCTTTGTACCTAGAAAATTAACAAGCACATTCAATTTTCAAACCTGCTTTTACACCATTTGTCCCTTCGGTAGCATAACCATCAAACTTCCACCACTCGATTCCTCCAATCAGTTCTTTTACCTTAAAACCTAGTTTTGCCATATTCAAAGCACCTTTTGTTGAAGCATTACAGCCAATTCCGTCGCAATAAGTCACATATAAAACCTCTTTATCTAAATGGCTTGTAGTTTCAATCGTCATTTCACGATGCGGAATATTAATCGCTGTCGGAATATGTTCTGCCTCAAACCCAAAAGCCTTTCTGGCATCAATAACAATTACTTTTTCGCCATTATTCAAAGCATCAAATAAATCAGACGGATCCATTTCAAAGGCTAGTTTATTCTCATAATGTTTAATTTGCGTTTCCATGTTTTTACTGTTTTAATGATTTGTTTTTCAAAAGTAATCCACCATATCTTTCCATAAAAACGAAAAGAATTCATCACTTTCATTACTTTTTTTCATAGAAAAGCCATCTTAAATTTTCGTTTCTTTGTATATAAACTCTCAAAAATGGAAATCCGTCATTTAAGATTAATAAAAGCAATTGTTGAAGAAGGAAGTATTACCAAAGCCATTGACAAATTGCATTTGACGCAATCAGCCTTGAGCCACCAACTCAAAGAAGCTGAATATCAATTGGGAACTCCTATTTTTCTGAGAACAAACAAAAAACTGGTTTTGACTAAAGCTGGCGAAAAAATCTATGA
Organism: uncultured Flavobacterium sp.; assembly: GCF_963422545.1. Taxonomy (NCBI): domain Bacteria; kingdom Pseudomonadati; phylum Bacteroidota; class Flavobacteriia; order Flavobacteriales; family Flavobacteriaceae; genus Flavobacterium; species uncultured Flavobacterium sp. The sequence continues at coordinate 196,578 of NZ_OY730249.1, read as the reverse complement.
CCTTGCCAACGAAATTCTGGACAAACTCTCTCAAACCCAATCGCAAATCAAACAAATGGTTTATGGCGAACACGGCGAAATCAGAATCAGTACCGAATGTTATTCAAGTTATCACTGGCTTCCACCGGTTTTAAAGCAATTTCATAATTTATATCCAAATGTTGAACTGAAAATCATAACTGAAGCTACACATATTCCACTCCAAAAATTATTAGAAAACACAATCGATATTGCGATCATCAGTGATCAGATCAAAGACAATAACATCAAATATATTGAACTATTTCAAGACGAAGTTGTTATGGCAGTTTCTGAAAATCACGCATGGGCTAATAAAAAATATGTTGTTGCCGAAGATTTTGTCAACGAACATTTACTGATTCATTCCCTTCCGATGGAAACCGTAACGATTCATCAATTTGTTTTGGCTCCAGCCAAAGTAACTCCAAAGAAAATCACACCTCTCCCATTGACCGAAGCATCACTAGAGATGGTAAAAGCCGATATGGGCGTAATGTCTATGGCAAAATGGGCATTGTTACCACATTTGAAAAACAATCCCATAAAAGCCGTTAAAATTGGAAAGAACGGTTTAAAAAGAAAACACTTTATCGCTATTAGAGAAAATCAGGAATATCCGGATTATTTCCATCATTTTATCACCTTTTTACAAAACGAAATCAATCTTCAATGGAATATTCAATAAGAAATTGTGAAGTCTCAGATCTACCAAAACTGGTTGTACTTTGTCAAAAACACGCTGAATTTGAGAAAGCCGATTATTCTCCGGAAGGAAAAGAAGACAGACTTAAAAAAGCTTTATTTGACAAACTACCAAAACTGTATTGTTTAGTGGTTGCAACGGATAATGACATTGTAGGATATGTTTCTTATACTTTTGATTATTCGACTTGGGATGCTGCAACTTTCATATACATGGATTGCTTGTTTCTGGAAGAAGAAACGAGAGGTTTGGGAATTGGTGAAATCCTAATCGAAAAGCTAAAACAAATCGGAACGGAAAAAAACTGTGTCAACATACAATGGCAAACACCGGAATTTAACGAAAGAGCCATAAAATTCTACAACAGAATTGGCGGAAAAGGAAAAGACAAAGTTCGTTTTACTCTAAATTTGTAATCTCATAATTTTTTTATTTCACGCAGATTCAGCAGATTTCACGGATTTTCTTTTTGTAAAATAAAACCTTTGCACCTCTGAACCTTTGTAACTTTGCACCTTTAAAAGAAAAAATGACTAAAATAAGCATATTGGGCTGCGGCTGGCTTGGACTGCCTTTGGCAAAAAAACTAATCGAAAAAGGAAATTCAGTAAACGGATCAACAACTTCTGAAAACAAACTTTCTATTCTGAAAGATTCAGGGATAAATCCGTTTTTAGTCATCCTGAGCGAAGTCGAAGGAGCACTTGAAAGCGAAAGTGTCTCAGAAAGTATAAACTCTTTTTTAACCAAAAGCGAAATCCTGATTATTGATATTCCGCCAAAACTAAAAGGAAACAATGATGATTCTTCGCGAAAGCTTTTCGTCGAAAAAATCAAAAACCTGATTCCGTTTATAGAAAAATCAACTGTAAAAAAAGTACTTTTTGTAAGTTCAACGGCAGTTTATGGCAATGAAAATGGAATTATTGCAGAAGAAACTATTCCGAATCCGGAAACGGAAAGTGGCAAACAATTGCTTTTGGCGGAAGCTCTTTTGCAAAAAAATCAAAACTTCGAAACCACAATTTTACGCTTTGGCGGATTAATTGGCGAAGATCGTCATCCGATTAAACATTTGGCAGGAAAAGAAAATCTCGAAAACCCGGACGCGCCCATAAATTTAATTCATCAAAATGATTGTATCAGCATCATTGAAGAAATCATTAAGCAATCAAAATGGAATGAAGTTTTTAACGCTGTTGTGCCTTTTCATCCAAGTCGAGAAGAATATTATACGCAACAAGCAAAAGAACAGAACTTAATTTTACCAAAGTTCAGTTCTGAAAAATCGAATATCAAAAAGGTTATTTCGAGTGAAAAAATCGAAAGCCTTTTAAATTATAAGTTTAATTTGAAGAATTATTAAACCATATAAGTTATATAAGTTCATTTAAATATGGCTTACTAAACTTTTTGACCCTCAAAACAATAAAAACTTAAATTACTTGTATAACTTATATGGTTTAAAAAAACTTTGCGAACTTTGTGAAACCTTCGCGCCTTTGCGGTAAAAAACTTTACGGTTAGAAAACTATGGAAACAGCTTATATCAATTCGCCTTTAGAAATTACTAAAATCGTTGGAGATGAAGACGGTGTTTCTGTAATCTCTGTTTCGGATGTAGGAGCAAATGAAGTTTCGCAAGAAATTCCAGATATTCTAAAAGAACCCGTTTTGCAACTTCAGGAATATTTCGACAAGAAAAGAACCGATTTCAGTTTCAAACTAAACCCAAAAGGAACCGAGTTTCAGCAAAAAGTATGGAAATCTCTCTTAGAAATTCCATACGGAAAAACCATAAGCTACATGGACCAAACTAAAAAACTAGGCGATGTAAAAGCGATTCGAGCCGTTGCATCTGCCAATGGTAAAAATCCGTTATGGATTGTTGTTCCTTGTCATCGCGTGATTGGTACAAATGGCTCACTAACTGGTTACGCCGGCGGTTTGTCTCGAAAAAAATGGCTTTTAGAACATGAAAATCCAAGTACTCAACAAAGCCTGTTTTAAAAAATAAGTTAATTCTTATATAAAGATTGATTTTTTGTACTTTTATAAATCTAAGAAGTCTAAAAATCCAACATCTAAGATGTCTAATAATGATTGAAAAAATAAACCTTAATAACATCCTTTTCCTTGATATTGAAACTGTTCCGGAGGAGGAAAATTTTAATTCGCTTGACGCGGAAATGCAATCACTTTGGGATCATAAAACGCAATACCAGCGAAAAGATGATTTTACTCCGGAAGAATTTTACGATCGCGCCGGAATTTGGGCCGAGTTTGGAAAAATCATCTGCATTTCGGTTGGATATTTTATGGTTAAAGGTGATGTCAGAAATTTTAGAGTAACATCGTTTTTTGGTGATGAAAAGAAGATTCTAAAAGACTTCAATAATCTATTGAACAATCATTTCAATCAGCCACAGCATCTTTTGTGCGGACATAATGCAAAGGAATTTGATATTCCGTTTATTGCCCGAAGAATGATCATTAACCAAATTGCAATTCCGGACAAGCTGAACTTATTCGGTAAAAAACCTTGGGAAATTGCCCACTTAGATACTTTAGAATTATGGAAATTTGGCGACTATAAACATTTCACCTCTTTAAAATTGCTGACTAAGATTCTTGGGGTTCCATCGCCAAAAGGCGATATCGACGGAAGTCAGGTCGGCCATGTTTATTACGTAGAAAAAGACATCGACCGAATTATAACATATTGTGAAAAAGATACGATTGCCGTAGCGCAGGTTTTCCTTCGCTTGCGCAGGGAAGATTTATTGATCGAGGAAGAGATTATTCATGTTTAATTTTTTGAGGTACAAAGGTGCAGAGGTACAGAGTCGCAAAGATTCAACCCTGAGATCTGGGGACACAAAGTTTAAATGTACTTATATAACTTATATGGTTTAATAATTATGACATATCAGGAAATATCACATCACCGGCTTGTTTCGCAAAAACTTTATAAATCGACTCAATGTTCTCCGCAAGAAATTGTTCGTCATTTAGGCGCCATGCAAGCTCAGGATTATGCAATGGCAAAATGGGCGATTGGTTCTCGTTGTGATTCTTCTGAAAAAACTATTGAAGAAGCTATAAACTCAGCCAAAATCATCAGAACTCATATTCTAAGACCAACATGGCATTTTGTTGCCTCAGATGATATTTACTGGATGTTAGATCTTTCGGCACCACAAGTCAAACGATTTACCACTTCTGCTGCAAAAAAATATGGTTATGATGATAAAAAACTAGATCAGGCTAATGCCAAAATCGAGAAACTACTTTACGGAAACATTCATTTAACTCGTGATGAAATCATGCAGGAACTCAACATCAAAAAAACTTCCAGCGACGATTTTCTAAGCGCTGCTATTATGATGAATGCCGAATTGGATGGTTTGGTTTGTAACGGAAAAATGAAAGGCAAACAAATAACTTATGCCTTACTCGAAGAAAGAGTTGTAAAACCTAAAACCAAACTAACAAAAGAAGAAGCTCTGGCAAAATTAACCAAGCGTTATTTCGAAAGTCACGGCCCTGCAACCTTACTTGACTTTTCGTGGTGGTCCGGTTTTAGTGCAACAAGCTGTAAATTGGCTATTAATGCAATTGAGTTGCAATTGAATTCTGTTGAGATTGAGAACCAGAAATATTGGTTTGGAAATAATAGTTCTACAGCAGACAACTTCCGCGAAAGCGTGCATTTTCTTCCCGCTTTTGATGAGATTTTAATTTCGTATAAAACTCGCGAAGCTTCAATTTTATTAGAACATCAATCTAAAGCTTTTACCAATAATGGAATCTTTAAACCCATTATTCTCGAAAACGGAAAGGTAATTGGAACCTGGAAAAGAACTATTAAAAAAGATTATACCAAAGTAGAAACTAATTTCTTTAATGAAACTGAAAGTCATAAAAAAGCAATTTTGTTTGAAGGTATTAAAGCTTTTGAGAACTATCTCGAAACAAAAATTGTTATTGAATAAATCGATTTTTCATTAAAAACATACGATTTCAGATAAAGAGTTATCGTTTCGACGCTAAATTCTTTGGGCATTTTATTGCTAAATAATTACATTTACAAAAAAAACAGTGCTATGGTATTAAGTAGATTTTGGTTAACTATTTTTATTTCGTCGATTATCTTTATCATAATCAGCTTGTTTACTGCCAATACTTATACCATCGATTATGTTTTGAATGGAAAAAAGGACGATCCTATTCTTGTTTCAGAAAAGTATGCTGAACAACTTCCTGCTTTCATCAAAGACAGTATCAAAAAAGCACCGGATCAGACAATGATTATCAATCGTGATACGCTTAATGCTGACACAACTTATGTTTATAAAAACAAAACGGTAAAAATTTACAGCGGTGTTCAAAAATCAGATGGTTTATTACCTACTTGCAAAACTACATTACTCGATTTAATTTTACCGCTTATGGCATATTTGGCCTTTTTCTGCGGATTAATGGAGCTTTTAATTATTTCCGGAGTATCAGGAAAACTAGCCAAAGCTTTGAGTCCGGTTTTTGTGAAAGTGTTTCCAAGTATACCTAAAAACCATCCTTCGATCTCTTATATGACCTTAAACTTTGCCGCTAATTTCTTAGGATTAGATTCGGCTGCAACACCTTTTGGTCTTAAGGCGATGGAAAGCTTACAAGAAATAAACCCCGAAAAAGACAAAGCGAGCGATGCGCAAATTATGTTTATGTGTCTGCATGCTTCAGGTTTGACTTTAATAGCAACTTCTATCATTGGTTATCGTGCTGCTGCAAATGCAAGCAATCCTGCCGATGTTATGCTTCCTTGTATTATTACTTCGTTTATTGGTACAATTGCCGCTTTTCTAATTGTTGGAATCAAACAGAAAATCAATTTTAAAAGTGCTTCTCTTGTTATCGCCTTAATGGTATTAATCGCCGCCATTGTTGGTTTGTTGATGTATGTGAACCATTTGGACTTAATAGGAAAAAATTATTTTACATCTAACCTTTCCGGCTTGATATTAATTGGGATAATCGTTTCTACTCTGATTTTCTCCTTCATACATGAAAAGAAATTTACCGAAGCAAACACCTCTGTTTTTGATGCTTTTGTTGTAGGAGCAAATAATGGTGTTAAAACCGGAGTTACAATTTTTCCTTATGTTTTAGGAATGTTAGTCGCCATTTCGTTATTTAGAAATAGTGGTTTATTTGAAATCATAAGTGACGGTATCGCTTTTATTTTCTCAAATATGGGCGTTAACAAACAAATTACCGATGCCTTACCGGTAGCAATGCTTAGACCTTTTAGTTCTGCAGGATCACGAGGATTTTTGATTGATTCGATGAATACTTTTGGTGCAGATTCCTTAACCGGAAGACTGAGCAGTATTTTTCAATGCAGTGCCGAAAGTACTTTTTATGTAATTGCCGTTTACTTTGGCTCTGTTAATATTAAAAATACCCGCTACGCTTTAGGTACAATGCTTTTAGTTGATGTAATTTGTGTAATTACGGCAATTTTTGTGGCTAGCTGGTTTTTTTAAAACCAAATTCAAATTCAACCCCGTTTTGTTTAAACTGGACTGAAGTCCAGCTCTACAATATAGATCGAGCCGTTGGCTCTTTATCTAGAATGCCATAAATATGATGAAGGTTTGTTTTAAAGTTCCGAAGGAACGATTTATATTGTAGGGCCGGATTTTAATCCGGTTTAAAATATGTAAACAAATTAATTTAATATTTTGTAAGAATATTTTGTATTATTGTAACACAAAAGAATCGTTTAAAATAATACATATAAAATGTCAAATACATTTCATCAAGTTTACATTCAGGTAGTTTTTGCGGTAAAATATAGAGAAGCACTTATTACTGATGAGTATAAATCTAAAATATTAGGTGTAATTGGAAATTTAATAAACGAAACTGGATGTAAAACCATTATAGTAAATGGTACCGAAGATCATATTCATTGTCTTTTAGCTCTTAAACCCACAATTTCTGTTTCGGATTTGATGAAAGTTGTAAAAGGAAAATCCTCGAAATTTATAAATGATCATCAATTAACAAAACATAGATTCGAATGGCAGGAAGGTTATGGTGCTTTTTCTTATAGTAAATCTCACATCGATGCTGTTTATAAATATATTGCTAACCAGGAAGAACATCATAAAAAACAAAATTTCAAAGATGAATATTCCTCTTTTTTAGACAAATACAATGTCACATTTGATAAAAGATGTGTTTTTGAAAATTTAATATAATTATATCCAAACTGGACTAAAGTCCAGCCCTACAATATAGATCGAGCCAAAGGCTCTTTTTTAGAGTTCCGAAGGAACGGATTATTTTGTAGGGCCGGATTTTAATCCGGTTTAATATAACAAACAATACAATAAATACCACACATTCATGAAACCACAAGCTCTTTTTATTTTACTCCTATTAATTGGTTGCCAAAAACCAAAATCAGAACCACAAATAACAAGTTCAACACCTGAAAATAAAGCTCAAACTGTAACGGTTGTTGAAGAGAAATTCTTAAAAACAGACACTGTTTCTGTTTATACCGATGGAGAAACTTCAAAGGATAACTATATTTTGGCGCATCTGTTAAATCAAAAAATAGACAAGGATAGTGTTGTAACCGGAAAATACCGACTTGATTTTTATCTTAACAAAATCAAAACTGCCGATACAAAAATTACTATTAAAGGAATTGAAGAAGGATCAGAATGGAATGTTACTTACGGATTGGGCCGAGAGAGTATCAAAAATTCCCCTTTTCTTCAAATTAGTTTTGGATATCCTGCTTGCGGTTATACGCACGACAACTATTTATATTACTTAAAAAATAAAGATTTACAATTGGTTCATGAATGGTACAGCATGTCTGATAGTGGATGGGGAACTTGGGTTGAGTTTGAAAACCCCGCTGCAAAAAGCAATCCCGAATCTTTTTATTGCAAAACAGTTTCTTTTGAACCGGATGATAACGATGAAAATATGGGAACAGTAACACATTCCGATTCGATCATTTTTCGCTTAAGCGGAAATCACTGGAAAAAGCAATTGCTTTCTGCAAAAGACAAAAATTACTTTGAGAAAAAAATGTCCTTTGATGACTTTCACGCTATCAAATAAACTCCAAAAAACAAGCCTTATTCAAATTCTTTCTTAGGTAAATAATTTCTAACTTTGTAAAAAACAAAGCAATGATTGATTTTATATACCAAGACCCTTATCCAATTTTAAAGGATGATACGCAGTACCGCAAAATTACTTCTGATTTTGTAAAAGTTGAACAATTTGGAGAACGCGAAGTTTTAACCGTTGATCCAAAAGGACTGGAATTATTGGCTGAAGAAGCCTTAACAGATGTTTCGTTTATGCTAAGAACGACACATTTGCAAAAACTTCGTAACATTCTTGACGATCCTGAAGCTACAGATAATGATCGTTTTGTAGCTTATAATCTGCTTCAAAATGCTTCTGTTGCTGCCGAAGGTCAGTTACCAAGCTGTCAGGACACTGGAACTGCAATTGTAATGGCAAAAAAAGGCGAAAGCATCTTTACTGGTGTTGATGACGCTGAATGGTTGAGCAGAGGAATTTTTAATACGTATCAAAAACGTAATTTACGTTATTCACAAATTGTTCCGATTTCGATGTTTGAAGAAAAAAATTCAGGTTCGAATCTTCCGGCGCAAATTGATATTTATGCTAAAAAAGGAACTTCTTATGAGTTCTTGTTTATGGCAAAAGGTGGTGGATCTGCTAACAAAACATACTTATACCAACAAACTAAATCTTTATTGAATGATAAATCGATGGATGCTTTCATTCGAACAAAAATCAAAGATTTAGGAACTTCGGCTTGTCCGCCTTATCACTTGGCTTTAGTAATTGGAGGAACTTCTGCGGAAGCGAATCTAAGTGCGGTTAAAAAAGCTTCTGCCGGATATTATGACCACTTGCCTACTTCTGGAAATATGGCTGGTCAGGCTTTTCGTGATTTAGAATGGGAACAACGCGTTCAGAAAATCTGTCAGGAAAGTGCAATTGGTGCTCAGTTTGGAGGAAAATATTTCACGCATGACGTTCGTGTCATTCGTTTGCCGCGTCACGCAGCTTCTTGTCCGGTTGGATTGGGAGTTTCTTGTTCTGCTGATAGAAATATTAAAGGAAAAATCACTAAAGACGGAATTTTCGTTGAACAATTAGAAGTAAACCCAAAACAATTTTTACCGGAAACTGCTCCACATTTAGAAGCGCCTGTAGAAATTGATCTGAATATGCCAATGGCCGATATCTTGGCTAAATTAAGTCAATATCCAATTAAAACACGTTTGAAATTAAACGGAACTGTAATTGTTGCCCGTGACATTGCACACGCAAAAATCATGGAATTACTGGAAGCCGGAAAACCAATGCCGGAATACTTTAAAAATCATCCTGTTTATTACGCCGGACCTGCAAAAACTCCGGAAGGAATGGCTTCTGGAAGTTTTGGACCAACAACTGCCGGGCGTATGGATGTTTATGTTGATGAATTCCAGAAACATGGCGGAAGTATGATTATGCTTGCAAAAGGAAACCGTACCAAACAAGTTACAGATGCGTGTCATAAATATGGCGGTTTCTACCTGGGTTCTATTGGTGGTCCTGCTGCAATTTTAGCTCAGGATAATATCCTGAAAGTTGAAGTTGTTGATTTTGAAGAATTAGGAATGGAAGCTGTTAGAAAAATTACCGTTAAAGATTTTCCTGCTTTTATCATCACAGATGATAAAGGAAATGATTTCTTCGAAAACTTATAGGGATTGGAGTTAGCCACAAAGGCACTAAGACACAAAGATTTTTATATACAAAAACCGCCTTTTTGGGCGGTTTTTCTGTTTCTTATCAATTATAAAATCAAAAATTTCTTTGTGTCTTAGTGCCTTTGCGGCAAAAAACCATATTTTGCGGCTAAACCTTATGCGCTTAAATCTTTTTCGAAAGCTATAAAATGGGTTACTTTTCCTTTTACATTAAAAACAGGCAAAGCATTAATTTTACATTTATACACTCGGCCATCTTTTCTATAGTTCTGAATTGTTTTTTCAAACGGAATCTGCAATTTAATAGCTTCTCTCATTTCTTCTAAAGCAGTTTTACAAGTCATTGGTCCTTGAAACATTCTTGGCGTTTTCCCAATAACTTCTTCTTCTTTATAACCGGTCATTCTTTTGATCTTATTTGAAGCAAAAACAATTTTTAGATCCAAATCTGTAACTAACACAACTTCGTCCTGAATTCTGTCTTTAATATCCAAATTAACCTCGTTCCAGGAAAATTGTTCCGAAATCTTTTTCACTTTCTTCAAATCAATCAAAACAGCTTTCAATTCTCTTACATACTCACAATGAAATTCCCATGCCATAATTGGCAGAGAATGACGATTTGAAGCTTCTTCAAATTTATTAGCTTTCATTGTAAATGATTAAGTTAGTGTGATCTCTCTCAAAGATAGAAAGAAAATTCGTCCCAAAAGCATAAAAGATTATAATTTAATGATACATTAATTTAAATCAGAATGCAAACTTAAGCTGGACAACAACAGCTTTCTTTTCTTCGGTATTCAGATTACTCAAAGAAATTCCGAGCAATCGAACAGAGTCTCTCATACGCTCCTGATACAATAACTCTTCGACAGTTTCAATAATCAGACTTTTATCCGAAATAAAATAAGGCAATGTTTTGCTTCTGGTTTGCTGGGTAAAATCACTGTATTTAATCTTAAGCGTTACCGTTTTTCCGGATATATTATGCTTTTTTAGTCGTTTTTCTAATGAAACGGCAATTCTATCCAACTGCTCTAACATAAAGATTTCCGAAGATAAATTCACATCAAAAGTATGTTCGGCTGCGACCGATTTTGTTATACGATCTGATTTTACCTCGCTATTATGAATTCCACGAACAACTTTATAATAAAATGCACCGGACTTCCCGAAATGTTTCTCCAGAAACTCCAGTGATTTACTTTTAAGATCCGTTCCTGTAAAAATTCCTAATTGGTACATTTTTTCAGTCGTCACTTTTCCAACGCCGTAAAATTTCCTGATCGGTAATTCTTCTAAAAAAGCCTCAACTTCATCCGGATTTACCGTTTTCTGTCCGTTTGGTTTGTTAACATCACTGGCAATTTTAGCTACAAATTTATTGATTGAGATTCCCGCTGAAGCTGATAATCCAACTTCATTCAAAATTCGCATCCTAATTTCCTGAGCAAGCAAACTCGCACTTGGATTTCCTTTTTTATTCTGCGTTACATCAAGATAAGCTTCGTCAAGCGAAAGTGGCTCAACCAAATCTGTATATTCATGAAAGATTTTATGAATTTTACTCGAAATCTCTTTGTACCGATCAAATCTCGGGCGGACAAAAATAATATCAGGGCAATACTTTTTTGCCAAAACTCCGCTTATCGCACTTCGAACACCAAATTTTCGGGCTTCGTAACTTGCTGCCGAAACTACTCCTCTATTTTCTGAACCTCCAACAGCAACAGGTTTTCCGCGTAAAGCCGGATTATCCATTTGCTCTACCGAGGCATAAAAAGCATCCATGTCGATATGGATAATTTTTCGATATGTAGGTACTTCAGACATGCTACAAATTTAATCAGGAAACCAATCACATAAGATGAAATTTATCATAAAATATCTCTTCAAATTGATTCATCGAAGATAAATCAATCTAAAAAAAGTTGCCACGAATTACACCAATTTTCACTAATTTTTCATCGCGTTAATTTTTATTTTGAAGGGAAGTAAAAAACTGGATTTTAATATAAATCATAACAACACATTTTTAAGAAAATTTGATTTGTGGAAATTTGTGTAATTCGTGGCAACTTTTCTATTCTTCATCTCTATTATGAAAGATTATCAACTTAATGATTACAAACAAATCATTTTCTTTATTTTTGTACTTCTACACGAAATAAAATAAAATGCGAACATTTGTTATAGGCGACATACACGGTGGACTACTCGCACTTGAGCAAGTGATGAAAAGAGCCGAAATTACAACCAAAGATACTCTCATATTTTTAGGCGATTATGTCGATGGATGGAGCCAGTCGCCACAAGTAATTGATTACTTAATTGACTTACAAAGCAAACAAAACTGTATTTGCATTAAAGGAAATCATGATGATCTATTATTGTCGTGGTTTAGAAACGAAACCGAAGAAATTGACGAAACTTCGTGGTACAAACACGGCGGTGAAGCAACGGTAAAGGCTTACGAAAAAGTAAGTGCCGAAAAAATCAAAATTCATATTGCGTTTTTAGAATCACTGGAAGATTATTATCTGGACGAAGAAAACCGTTTATATATTCATGCCGGTTTTACAAACGTTAATGGTATAACTTATGAATATTTCCCTAAATTATTTTTTTGGGACAGAACATTATGGGAAACGGCACTTTCATTAGATCCAAATCTAAAAGAAGGCGACATGTTTTATCCTAAACGATTTTCTTTATACAAAGAAATCTTTATTGGACACACTCCTGTAACCCGAATTGGTGAAACAGTTCCTGTTCAAAAAGCCAATGTCTGGAATGTAGATACAGGTGCTGCCTTTAGAGGTTCGTTGACAATGATGAATGTCGAAACCAAAGAATTCTGGCAAAGCGAACCGTTAAATGAGTTGTATTTTGACGAAAGAGGTAGGAATTAGTTCATAAAAAACTATTTTTGCACTTTAAAAAAAATAATTAATATTTTAAGTTTTATGAAAAAGATCATCACACTTTTGTTTTTAGTATCATTTGGAATTACACAAGCACAACAGGCTTTTAAAGGAAAGGGAGATATTAAAGTTAATGTTGGCGCTAATCTTCAAAATGGTGGTTCAGGAATTCAAGGATCAGTTGATTTTGGTTTAGGAGAAAATTTCTCTTTTGGTTTTGTTGCTAATTATTTATTAGGGGTTGATAATTTTAATGGTTTTTATCACAATGACCCAACTCCATACTATGATAAAAAACCACAATTTCAAGATCGTTTTGATGCTAAAGCGAGAATTAATGCTAATTTAAGCAGCGTTATTGGTGTTGAACAACTAGATATTTATCCAGGTTTAAGTTTAGGATTGCACAATTTTGGTGGTCATGTTGGTGGTCGCTATTTCTTTACTGACGGATTTGGTGTTTTCACCGAAATTGGATTCCCAATCGCAAAGTATAGCAATAATAATGATGTATTCGATCATTTAAACAATCAAACTACTTTTAGCTTAGGAGCTTCTTTTAATTTATAAGTAATTTAACCGCAAAGTGCGCTAAGATTTAATTTTACTTTACGCATAGAAAACACAAAGTTCGCAAAGCTGGATCAACACAAAGCTTTGCGAACTTTGTGTTTTTATAAAACCCCTAACTTTAAAAAATCTTAGCGCACTTTGCGGTTATTATAATAAAATCAGTTTTTATAATGGGCTTCGACTTCGCTCAGCCTGACAACAAAAAACCTCTTAGTTACAACAGGTTTTATTTATAATATTTAAAAAGGATTATTTGCTTAACAAAATACTCCAATCAGCTCCGCTGTAGATTTTATACTTTTCAGAGAAACTGCCTTGATTTACTGCCAATGAAAAGTTCAAAAGACTATTAAAGTAACAAACATCTGTGCCAATGGGAACTTCTCCAAAAGTGTGCACAAATTTTAATTTTCCGTCATAAACTTTTTTAGCTCCGTTGAAAATCTGAACTTTAACCTGATCTCCGACATTCAAATTCAAATTAGCAAACGTCTTTTTGTCAATATTTGTCCAAACGTTTCCGTATTGAATGTCTAAAATTGGAATTCCGCCTTTGATAATTCCTTTTTCGAAAACCGGTTTTTGGTATTCAATTTTCACTACTTCGTTTGGCAATTTTGGTCCAACTTCTTCAAAAGTAATTGTTTTTGATGCTAGACGAGCTCCGGTAAAAGCATACACATCACGACCATGAAATGTATAAGATTCATTTGAATTCTGACGGCGATTTTTTACTTCATCAATTTCGCGAACTTCCTGAATTCCTAATTGTTCTGCGATTAAGGTTAAAGTTCCGTTATCCGGAGTTACAAAATAATGCCCTGATTTTGTCAATAAAACAACTGAATGTCTTGAAGTACCAACACCGGGATCACAAACAGAAACAAAAACAGTTCCGACTGGATAATATTGTGCTGTTTGAGACAAACGATATGCAGCTTCCCAAATATTATATGCCGGAATTTCATGTGTTACATCAAATATTTTTAAATCGGTCGAAACTCCCATTGCAACTCCTTTCATAGCGGATACTGCTCCATCTTTCAAACCAAAATCTGATTGAAAAACCAATACATTATTTTGTGAGAAACCATTAAACGTAATAGCACACAAAAAAAGTAATAAACGTAATTTCATTTTTTATCTTTTTAATTATCTAATTTTCTTCCTGATAAACAAATTTATAAAAATAGACGCGAATGAATAAAGATAATGCCACTCCCGATAACTATCGGGATAAAGGATTAAAAAGATTAAAAAAAATCTGCTCACCCGAGCGATAGCGAACAGGCGAAGCAATCTGCTCAATCTGCCAAATCTGCGTGAAACAAAAATTGCAGAACCGCAAAGCTTCATAAAAAAGCCCCGCAAAATTGCGAGGCTTTTCATTTTTACTAATTCAATTTATTATTTCTTCACGAATTTCTTCACGATTTTTTTGTCACCTTTATTCAATTCGATGATATAAACTCCAGTACTCAAATTGCTTACATCAACTAGATTACCTGAAAGTTGACCAGTTTTTAATTGCTGACCTAATGTGTTTATAATTCTAAAAGAATAACCTTCGCTATTTGCAAATGAAACATTTAATTCATCAGCAACCGGATTTGGATATAAAGCAAAACTTGAAGTTTCAACCGTTTCAACTAATCCAGGAGCTATTTCCTGATTTACAATTGCTCCAGAAGCTGTTATGTTTATAGAATAATCTTCTACTTGTCCGTAAGAGAACGCTTCACAAGATGTTGGGGTTCCGTTGTATTTCATCGAAACTCTAACTCTGGTTGTTCCAAGAGTTGCTGTTGCAGGAATTGTGATTGTTCCCGTTACCGGAGTTGTTGTTGATGTTGCTTTGGTCCAAACTGTTTCGCCTGAATCTGCAAAATCACCATCTTGATTGTAATCAATAAAAACTGCATATCCTTCACTATAAACAGTTGAAGTCCAGGTTGGCGTAATTGTGATTGTATAAGCTGTTCCTCTTGTTGCGTCTGTAGAGATCGCAGTATAGTTTTCATAACCTGTTGTTCCTGTCGAAGTATTGTTGATTGTTCCTAAAACAACTTTAGCAATTCTTTCGTCTGCAGCGCTATTTCCTTGTGATGTACAATAAGTGATCGTTGTAGCGGTCGTAGTAACGTTTACAGCATTACTTGCAGCCGAAACGTTTCCTGCAGCATCTTTAGCCTTTACAGTAAAAGTATATGCTGTTAGAGCTGTTAATCCAGTTACGGTGTATGACGTTGTTGTAGAAGAACCTTTTAGCGTTGCTCCCTGGTAAATATCATATCCTGTTACCGCTACATTATCTGTAGAAGCTGTCCAAGTCAGGTTAGTTGTTGTTCCTGTAGTTCCCGCTGCAGCAAGAGCAGTTGGAGCGCTTGGAGCAACAGTATCAGATGATCCTACGTATGCAGCACCAACACCCACAGCGTAAAATGCATTTGTTGTTGCAATAACTTCGGCAGAACCGGCACCATATAAATCAATAGCCGATTGTATTCCTGATGTTCTTGCATTAGCATAAGTTGCGTTTGCCGTTAAATATACACTCTCTAAACGGAAAGCAATTTTTGCTGCTTTGTCAATCGTGATACCTGTTACGCTATACGCATTTCCAATGTCATTTGTTCCTGTTTTACCAACAGATAAAATATAAAACCAGTGATTTAAAACGCCTGAGTTGGTGTGAACTCCACATTGGTCATTACTATTTGTTGGTGTACAATTCACGCTTACCCAATTTGTTCCTCCATAAGTGTCCGGTTGCCCTTCAGAATTTGGATCACTCATAGAACGCAAAGCAAGATGCCCGCTCCTTCTTTCGATATCTTCACCTACTAACCAAGTCGATTTTGTTGGTGCAGCACGATATTCAATACAAGCTCCCCAAATATCAGAGAATGCTTCGTTCATCGCTCCTGATTCTTTTTGATATGCCAAATTTGCGGTGTAAGTACAAACTGCATGACCTATTTCATGTCCGGCAACGTCCAGTGCAGTTAAGATATCAAATCCGCCTGTTCCGCTTCCGTCACCGTAAGTCATAACACTTCCGTTCCAGAAAGCATTGTTGTTGCTTGAGTATCCGGCAGCAATTAAATTGTAGTGAACATAACTTTTGATTTTTGCTCCGGCATTGTCATAACTATTTCTTCCGTGTACAGCTGACCAGTAATCGTATGTCATCTCAGCTCCCCAATGTGCATCAAGTGCTCCATTGTCTTTATTTGTATTGTTATACTCCGCTGCTGTCCAGTTATTATCGGCATCCGTAAAATTAGTTGTTGGATACGTTGCTGTTCTGGCCGAATTATAAGTTTGAACCCCTAAACCACGAGATGTATCTGATAAAATATAAGATGATCCGCTTAGAGTAGTTTGTATTGTCTGTGTTCCACTATAGCGTGTTGCTGCATTTGCTGCAACAAATGCCGTTTTTGATGCCATTTCAGTTTTATTGGCCGCATCTGAAAACTTATTTCCGTGAACATTATCGTTCAAGTGTTTTATTGTTGCATTATAAAACAATGCTTCTCCTGTTTGGGCATCGATATAAAGATCACCACGACTCAATGGTTTTGTGGCATAAATATCAAATTTATAGGCTAAACGAACTTTATCGCTTTTTCTTTCTTTTCCCTGATCTTCCATCGCAGGAAGCAAAACAAGTTCTCCATTTGGTTTTTTATAGTCCATTGCGGCAGCATCTTCGGGAGTTTCCCATAAATACTGTTTTGCACCTGTGTATGCAATTGCTTTATCAAAAGCGTCCTGACTTGATAATTTTGGGATTGTTTTGACATTTCCAATTGCATAAAACTCTCCATTCATCGAAACAACTTTTCCGTCTTTTGAATGTATGGTGTAATTAGCAAATTCAACTTTGACTCCTTGTTCATACAATTGAAACTTTTCATGCGTAAAACCTTCTTTATCTGATTCTTTTTTAATTTTCGAAAAAGACTGGTTTTCTTTTAAACCTAACTGTTCCTTAAAAACAGTATTGTAATCTGTTTCCTTGTAAGTCGATTTTTCACTAAAAGTGATTAAACTTGGCTGTCCGTTTTCGGATACGCTTTTTTGACTTACTCGTTTGTCTGTATTCTGTGCAAATCCGGATAGCGAAAATGTAAGAATTACAAAGGTTCCTGCCATAATTTTTGGTAGTTTTCTTTCCATAATAAATGTGGTATTTGAGTTTGGTTAAATGGATTACAAACAAAATATTTAATGTAAGTAAATACTTTATTTTGAGATAAAAGTATTTTATTTATGTTAGATTATCGATTAAATTTGCCGTTAATCGATAAAATGCAACACTTTTTACTTTAAATTCACATTTATTTAACAAACTATGAAGATTTCACAAAAAGAAGGGGCGAAAAATGATTATTCAATTGATTTATAACGCCTTAAATGCTAAAAAACAGCTGAGATGCCAATTTTACTAGGAAAAAGCACTTCTGGAATTCTTAAATTATTCCTACAAAAAAAGGCCAGCCTATTAAAAGCTGACCTTCGCAAATTTTTAGAATAAAACAGTATTTTATCCGTCTTTTTATTGTTTAGGAAAAAAGCATCTTTTTCGATCGTCATTAGGTTCCATACCAAACCAGTCTCTGTTTGACGACCAATGCAAATACCCATGTCGCAATTTTCTTAGTGTTTCCTGAATACTATAGGCTTCTACTATTACCTCCCGAAGAGGTGTAGGTACTGTTTCTTTTTCGGTAGTTGCGATTTTATCCATTACCAAAATTTTAGGTTTGTATTGACGCGGATCGAGATTGTCTGTTTTTACGCTTACTTCTTCTTTTAATACGCTGCCTCTTTTTATAACTTCATACTCTTGTTCTAATCTTACTTTCTCTTTTCTGTTTTCTTCTTCTTTTTTTAACTGTGCATCGCCTTTAAATTTCCACTCTGGGGCATCCTCAAAAACATAAGCATGCAGATGTTCTTTTACTTTTACCAAAAAAAGATCATTTTTAAGTGGATATTTCAAAGTTGTTTGATCATTAAAAAAAGGAACCATATCCGGAAGTTGCCTACAAAACTCTTCCATAAAATGTAACGGAATATAACTGTATTCTTTTTTAAGTCCTTTGCGGGTACCTGTCAGTTTTTTATAAGTTGGCAGGGGCTTAATTTCAATTTCTTTACTGCCATAACCAAACCATTCCCGTTTTATTTCAAGTTCGTTATCTTTATACCAATGTTGATCAATCAGGTCTTGTTTTAAGTTTTTTAATCCCGCGGAAGGGAAAGGATCCGGAACCCATTTTAATGGCAAAGGTATTAGAGCTCTCCAGACCAGTTCATTGCCTATATATTCGGAATCGCTTTGATTAGTTCCAATTTCATCAATGCATTCATAATCTTCGTTTTCATAAGCGCCTCCAATATCACAGTGCACTCCGGGCAGATTTTTTTCGATTGCCCTGCCTTTTGTTTGTTTGATTCTGGTAAGCGAAAAATTCCTTCTATGCTCGTCCTGAGCTGTAAAATGAACCATTTTAGTAAAACCGTTTTGTGCTTCGCCTAAATTATGAAGACCTAATTCTTTTTCATTACCTGTAAAATGAGTTGACCAGGCTTCCTTCATTAGTTTACTAAATTTATCATCATCGACTAATTTGCCATAGTCATCATATTTACCTAAACCATCTATTTCGTAATAAGATGATACGGTATCATAAACTCCTATAAACCGTACTATGATGTCAATTTTATCTAATTCCTCTGGGGTTATATCAGTATCTTTAAGCAAGCTATAGCCCAAATGTCCAAATTGAGGTAAGTATCCATCTACTAGCAAAGCGGCATCTATCTCGAGTTTGTCTTTATCGCCTAGTGTTTTTCGTACTTTGGGGCGGGCAATTCGCGCTCCGTCACGATAATCTGTTTCGTACCCATCCGGAATGACGATATCGAGTGGCTCATACTCTGACTTTTTTATCTCATAGACAAAATTACGTGTGGATGCCGCACCACGACTAAAACCAAAAACATCCAATGTAATGGTTTTTACTTTTTTCTTTCTATCATCTTTGTTATCTCTTGCCTCTTTAATTCTTTCTGCTATTCGTTCGCAGGCAAGACGTACGCGGGCGCGAATACCCGTTTGCCCGGAGCCAAAAGCAAAACCATCTGTAGTATCGTACTTATTATCTCCTGTACCCATGCCTTCTACATAAATTCTATAAGCCTCAGTGCAACAATTCCACATACGTGTTACATTGGTATCGTCATTGCTATAACTATTATCCGTTCCTTGCAGATCTATGTAACTGCGGTAAATACCCATAAGGTATTCTTTGTACTCCTGCGTATCTTTGCCTACAGGCGGTACAACTTCTCGTCCTTTTTTTACCATCTTATAGTCCTGAGCTTCTCGTATTAAATCACTTTCTCTTTTTTCTTTTGTCAGGATACTGTGCTCATCTTCTTTACGATATTTGCGTCGCAATTGAGTATTTTTTTTATTGTTAAGCGTACCATCAATAAAAATTCCGAAAGTAAAATACAACTCGTTCTCTTTTTCAAGATCTGCAGAGCAACCGTCGTTGTAAACAAATGATTTTCCCATAATTAATTTAAACTAGATTCATAAGTGGTTACTTTGGTCCTGCGTAAACGAATATCTTTATCACCTTTTTTAAGCAATACGGTAACAAAATCATTGTTTTTATTAATAGTAAATTCTAATTCGGCTTCACCTTCACTATTATCCTTGTAGATTTCCTTAAACGCTTTAAAAATTTCTTCCTCGTCAAAATGAACAGATCCTCCATATATCTGTCCTTTTTTATCTTTCCATCCAAAACCTAAACCATTAGGGACAGCTCTTTTATCATATTTATTTTCTGTCAGGCTTTCATCAAATAAGTTTTCATTTTCCCCATTAAAACATCCTATACCAATTTCATCAACAATTCCACCATCTTCTTTCATTACAGAAACAGGTTTCCATGTATATCGGGTTCTATAAGTATCCCATAATCCATATGGGATTGGTTTGCCTGCATTAGCCTGGCGTATCGCCAGTGGTACAATTTGGGTATTGTTCATAATACGTTCATATTCGGCAGGCGAAAACAATAAACTCTCATGATTGTCGAGTTTAGCAATTTCTTCTTGCGGCACAACATACTTTTCGCCTTTATATCGCCCTATTTCTACCTGTCGTCCTGCTCCCATAGCCCATATTACACATACACCACCTGGTGCAAAACCAACTATAATGGTAGTGAATGTTGTCTTTCTTTTACCAAATTTTCTATTGCTATCCGGGTAACCTTCCTCAAAAAGCTGCTCTAATTTATCATAATCTATAGCACTGTCAATATTGTAAAGGCAGCGCTCTGCATACGAAACCCAAATGCAATTGATACGATTAGGCAATGCTTTTTTGCCGTAACTCGAACCTGATCCTGAGCAGCCCCACCCCCTCAAACCTGTAGAGGTTCCGTTACTTAAACTGGCATAAGCAGCGTTTCCTTCCAGACCACCTCTGTATACTTCTACGGGGTAGCCTGGAGGACAATTAAGATTTTCTACCCATTCAAATTGGGGTAATTTTTTGTCCATTATCGAATCCATGTTTTGTTTTTTGTTTTGGCAAGCTGTGCTTAAGGTTAATACTATTACAAAAAATAAGTGCTGTGCGAGTGTCTTCATACCTGTATTGTTTTAGTAAAGATTTTGATTGTTGTTTTTAGAGCGACAGTTGTCTCATTATTTGGGTTTCCATCAATAAAAATCCCGAAAGTAAAATACAGCTCGTCCTCTTTTTCAAGATCTGCAGAGCAACCGTCGTTGTAAACAAATGATTTTTCCATAATTATTTTAAACTAGATTTATAAGTGGTTACTTTGGTCCTGCGTAAACGAATATCTTTACCATCTTTTTTAAACAATACGGTAACAAAATCATTGTTTTTATTAATAGTAAATTCTAATTCGGCTTCACCTTCGCTATTATCCTTGTAGAATTCATTAAACACTTTAAAAATTTCTTCCTCGTCAAAATCAACAGATCCTCCATATCTTTGTCCTTTTTTATCTTTCCAGCTAAAACCTAAACTTTTAGGAATACCTCTTTTAATATATTTGTTCTCGATAAGATCTTCATCGAATAAATTTTCATTTTCCCCATTAAAACATTCTATTCCAACTCCACGAACAATTCCACCATCTTCTTTTATTACAGAAACAGGTCTCCAGCTATATCGGGTTCTATAGGTATCCCATAATCCATACGGGATTGGTTTGCCTGCATTAGCCTGACGTATCGCCAGTGGTACAATTTGGGTATTGTTCATAATACGTTCATATTCGGCATGCGAAAACAATAAACTCTCATGGTTGTCGAGTTTGGCAATTTCTTCTTGCGGCACAACATACTTTTCGCCTTTATATCGTCCTATTTCTACCTGTCGTCCCGCTCCCATAGCCCATATTACACATACACCACCTGGTGCAAAACCAACTATAATGGTATCGAATGTTGTCTTTTTGTATTCTCCATTTCCATTAAAAAAAAAGCTACTATCCTGATAACCTTCCTCAAAAAGCTGCTCCAATTTATCATAATCTATAGCGCTGTCAATATTGTAAAGGCAGCGCTCTGCATACGAAACCCAAATGCAATTGATACGATTGGGCAATGCTTTTTTGCCGTAACTCGAGCCTGATCCTGAGCAGCCCCAACCCCTTAAACCTGTAGAGGTTCCATTACTTAAACTGGCATAAGCAGCGTTTCCTTCAAGACCGCCTCTGTATACTTCTACGGGGTAGCCTGGAGGACAATTAAGATTTTCTTCCCATTCAAATTGAGGTAATTTTTTCTCCATTATAGAATCCATATTTTGTTTTTTGTTTTGGCAAGCTGTGCTTAAGGTTAATACTGTTACAAAAAATAAGTACTGTACGAGTGTCTTCATAACTGTATTGTTTTAGTAAAGATTCTGATTGTTGTTTTTAGAGCGGCAGTTGTCTTATTATTTGGGTTTCCCATCAATAAAAACTCTGAAAATAAGATATAGAAATCCACTTTGTATATCAATCCGGCGATTGCCCGGTTGTATACAAATAACTTTCTATTGGTCGTTTTGTTTTTGGGATAACACTTTAGTAATAAAGTGTTTTTAATTTTCAAATAAGAAGCGAATCATTCTCTTCGTAGTGGTATTTACGAAAATACACAATTAAATCAACATAAAAGTATTTAAAAATAAGATTTTACATATAAAAAATAAATACTAAAAATCTGATATCTATAAACATTTGTAAAGTTTTAAACCAAGGCTGTAAGGGATTTTAATTTTACAGAAAATAATCCCAATCTTGTCATCCCTCGTTCCTCGGGATGACAAGATTGGGTTTCGATTGCGAATGATGGATTAATCCCGAAGCTTCGGGACATCCCCACAATATATTTCGTTCCTGTACATGACCTTAAATTATTACTACAAAAAAAGCCCACTTTTAAAAAAGTGGGCTTTTTGTATTTTCAGAACTAAAAGTAAGATTTTATCTGATATCCATTTCCGGAATATCGCCTTCAATAATTAAATCAGCTTCTGTTGACGCTATAATATGTTCGACAGAAACCCCTGGCGCTCGTTCTAAGAGCTTAAAACCCTTTTTAGTTACTTCCAGAACCGCAAGCTCCGTTACAACCTTTTTTACGCAGCCTACGCCTGTTAACGGCAAAGTACATTTTTTTAATATTTTAGATTCGCCTGCTTTATTGACATGCATCATCGCAACGATAATATTTTCGGCGGAAGCCACTAAATCCATTGCTCCTCCCATTCCTTTCACCATTTTACCCGGAATCTTCCAGTTGGCAATATCACCGTTTTCTGAAACTTCCATCGCACCCAAAATCGTCAAATCAACTTTTTGACTTCGAATCATTCCAAAACTAAAAGCTGAGTCAAAGAAACTCGCTCCCGGTAATGTTGTAATAGTTTGTTTTCCAGCGTTGATAATATCGGCATCCTCTTCTCCGGCAAATGGAAATGGTCCCATACCGAGAACACCATTTTCGCTTTGAAATTCTACCGCAATATCTTCTCTGACATAATTTGCCACCAAAGTCGGAATTCCTATTCCAAGATTGACAAAATAACGGTCTTTTACTTCTTTTGCAATTCGTTTTGCAATATCTTCTTTTGTTAACATATTTTTTAATGTGTCAATTTATTAATGTGTCAATTAGTCAATTTGATAATGAGATAATTGATATAGATTGCGCATAGTAATGCATTATCTCATTATCAAATTGACTAATTATCTAATTACTTTTTAATGAAATAATCCCAAGTTACTCTTGTTATATCAGCAATTATTTTTTCTGTGTCTTCTTTGGTTTCTGTGATGTTTTTTAAATACACAGAAAGTATTAAATGTTTTCCGTTTGGAAGTTTCACAATTCCTATATCATTCATTGCAACTCTCAAATTAGCATCATTTGTTCCTGAAATTCCTGTTCTGTGTGCTAATTCTGTATTTTCAGGAAGCCCTGCTTTCATCCAGGTAAGTCCTCTTGAGGTTTCAACCATTATTTGATATAAATACTTTGTTGTAGGTTCTTTGAGGATTTCTCCTTTATAAAACTTTTCAAGCAATTCTGTTGTCGCCAATGGCGTTGTGGTATTCAAATAAAGGTTTTCCCAGTTTTTCATTTGTTCTTCGTTAACTTTAATAACGAAGTCTTTAATCCCCTGTTTATTTATAAATTTCTGTACCACTTTTGTGCCTCCAACTAAATCGAGAAGAATGTCACATCCGTTATTATCACTATGCGAAACGGTATATCTCAGCAATTTGTCTAATGTTAAATTCACATTCCCATCCGGATAATCTTCTCTCATCGGACTCCAGGTATCTTCATGCAAATCCTTCTTCTTAACAAAAATCTGCTGTGTTAACGAAAGCTTGCCTTCATCGATCTTATTTAAAACGGTCAAAGCAATATGAAACTTAAAAACACTCATCATTGGAGCTTTTAAATTTCCATTAATGCTTAAAGTGTCTTTATCTTCAATGCTTTTAATAGAAATCCCGACTGTCGCATTCTTGCTAGCAATGATCTTGTTTAACTCCTGTCTAAGTGTGTTTGTTGTTTGGGCAAACATCTGAAAAGACAAAAACGAAAACAGAATTACAGAATATCTATTCATTATTTTATTTTTAAATTCGAGTGCAAAATGTGTCAATTAGTTAATTTGAGAATTAGATAATGTTTTACTTTATGTAATTAACTATAATCATTTAATTATCAAAAACTAAATAGTAATTATATGTTTAAAAACCAGCAATTAGCCTATTTGAAATCATATAATGTTTTACTTTACATAATTTTCATTAAACAGTTCATTAATAGTTAATTTTAAAAAATAAAAATTATTAATGCAATGTTGTTGCTTTTATTGTTTACTACTCTATTTTATGAAATATAGCAATTACAAAATTGAATAATATTATACTATGCACAATATAAACAATTGTCTAATTATCTAATTGACAAATTATCTCATTGTTCAATTAAACCCTTTGCCTTACGGTACGCTGCTCGATTCTCTTTTCAAATTTTTCTCCTTGAAAGATACGTTGCACCATAATTCCCGGAATATGAATCTGATTTGGATCTAATGTTCCAACAGGAACTAATTCTTCGACTTCGGCAATTGTAATTTTCCCCGCACCGGCCATACAAGCATTAAAATTTCTCGCAGTTCCTTTAAAAATAAGATTTCCGGCTTCGTCACCCTTCCATGCTTTTACAATGGCAAATTCGGCTTTAAAAGCTTCTTCCATAATATGCATTTTTCCGTTGAATTCACGAACTTCTTTTCCTTCGGCAACTTCGGTTCCATAACCTGCTGGTGTAAAGAAAGCTGGAATTCCGGCTTGTGCTGCACGACAGCGTTCTGCTAAGGTTCCTTGTGGTGTAAGTTCAACTTCTAGTTCTCCGGAAAGCATTTGGCGTTCGAACTCGGCATTTTCGCCCACATAAGACGAAATCATTTTTTTGACTTGTTTCTTTTGCAAAAGCAATCCTAAACCAAAATCATCAACTCCCGCATTGTTCGAAATACAGGTTAAATCTGAAATTGAAGTATTTACTAATGCTGCAATCGTATTTTCAGGAATTCCGCATAAACCGAAACCACCAAACATTATGGTCATTCCGCTTTTGATTCCTTCTATTGCATCCTGAACGTTATTTACTTTTTTTGTAATCATAACAAACTGTCTTTATTACTGTATATTTTTGATAAAAATAAGATTTTTAGATTGAATTATAACGATTTCGTAAAAAATAAAATCAACTGATAATTCAGAATCAATCATAAAACTGCAGAGTAAACCCCTTGTTACAAACATTCCCCACGGTTTCAACCGTTGAGGCGCATTACATGATAACGATCCGTATCCCGCGGTTGAAACCGCGGGCTATTCAATCTATTCCTAAAAAAATCCTTTTGTTTTCTTCCAAATTTCAGAAGATCACAAAAGGATTTATTATTTAAAAAACTCAACTTGAACTACAATTCAAATTCGTCTGTATTTTGTTCTGTTTGTGTCGTATCTTTTACGACTGCTGGTCTGCTATAACAATCTACTTTTATAGAAAGGTTTGCAGGTCTTTCAAATTCTGATTTAGAAACCTGAAGCCCAGGATCTGCATAACAAAGTTTCATGAAATAACCCCAAATTGGCAATGCTGCTGTAGCTCCCTGCCCGTAAGTTAAACTTTTGAAACGTGCCGAACGGTCTTCACAACCAACCCAAACACCTGTTACCAAGTTAGGAACCATTCCCATAAACCAACCATCAGACTGATTTTGCGTTGTTCCGGTTTTTCCTGCAATAGGATTTTTAAATACGTATGGATATCCTGTCCATCTGTTATCTCCACTTCCACCGCCTTCTGTACGTAAACGTGCTCCAGAACCGGTTTCTGTAACTCCTTCTAACAATTTGATTACTGCAAAAGCAATATCTTTATTCAAAACATCATGAGATTCCGGAATTGGCTCATAAATAACCTCTCCACTTTTGTTTTCGATACGGCTTAAGAACTGTGGTTTTACATAAACTCCCTGATTAGCAAATGTGCTATAGGCTGCAACCATATCTTCAACTGTAATATCTACAGCGCCAAGTGCAATAGAAGGCTGTGCAGGAATTTCGGTTTTTACACCTAATTTATGCGTTAATTCTACAACGGCTTCCG
This sequence comes from uncultured Flavobacterium sp., assembly GCF_963422545.1. Classification (NCBI taxonomy): domain Bacteria; kingdom Pseudomonadati; phylum Bacteroidota; class Flavobacteriia; order Flavobacteriales; family Flavobacteriaceae; genus Flavobacterium; species uncultured Flavobacterium sp. Next base: position 170,275 of record NZ_OY730249.1, on the reverse strand, counting down.
GTCCTACACGATCTATTAATTTTGCAGAAACCGTGTTGATTGAATTTGCCAAACCTTGTTTCAACGTAACCATTCCGCGGTATCTGTTGTCAGAGTTTCTTGGCTCCCAATCTGCTGTAACATTATGACGTCCTTTATGAATCATAAATGGTCCGTCAAGAATAGAATCACAAGGAGACATGTTCAATTGCTCGATTGCTGTTGCATAAACAAATGGCTTAAAAGTTGAACCTACTTGTCTCGCTCCCTGCCCAACGTGATCGTATTGGAAATATTTGTAATTAATTCCTCCAACCCATGCTTTAATGTTTCCGGTTTGAGGCTCCATTGCCATTAAACCTGATTGTAAGAAGTGTTTGAAATAACGTATAGAATCCATTGGAGTCATTATTGTATCACGTTCTCCTTTCCAGGTAAAGATGCGCATGTTCGTTTTTACTTTGAATGAAGCAATGATATCATCTTCACTTTTATCCATATCTTTCATGGTTGCCCAACGTGTTGAGTTTTTCATGGCCTGCATCATAAGTCGGTCTGTTTCTGCCTGAGTAATATTTACAAAAGGTGCATTTTTATTGGTTTTCTGTTCAATAAAAAACTGTTGTTGCAGGTTTTTCATGTGTTCAGAAACTGCTTCTTCTGCATGCAATTGCATTCTTGAATCAATTGTGGTATAAATTTTCAATCCATCTTTGTAGATATCATAATCAGAACCATCTGGTTTCTTGTTTTCAGAAACCCATTTTTTCATATAATCTCGTAGATATTCTCTGAAATAAGTTGCAGTTCCTTCGCGGTGACTTTCTAACTTAAAGTGTAAAGAAATTGGTAAAGCTTGTAATTTCAACTTTTCAGATTCCGTAATCATTTTTGCTTTTTCCATTTGGGAAAGCACCACATTACGGCGATTTTTTACTCCTTCAGGATTACGAACCGGATTATACAATCCAGAGTTTTTGAACATTCCGACTAAAATAGCCGATTCATCCATTGTTAGATCTTTCGGATCTTTAGAAAAATACGTTTGTGCCGCAGAACTTACTCCAACAGAATAATTTCCGAAATCATAAACGTTGCAATACATTGCCAGGATTTCATTTTTGGTATACTGTCTTTCCAGACGAATGGCAATAATCCACTCTTTTATTTTTTGTATAATCCTGAACGGAAGAAATTTAGATCCTTCTCCGTGAAACAATTGTTTTGCTAATTGTTGCGATAGTGTACTGGCTCCACCGTTTGTTCCTAAACTAAAAACTGCTCTTAAAGTTCCGCGCCCGTCGATTCCTGAATGTTCGTAAAAACGAGCATCTTCGGTCGCAACCAAAGCTTCGACTAAACTTTTTGGTAAATCAGAGTATTTAAGTTGTGATCTATTGGTTTTGAAATATTTACCGATAACCACCCCATCTGACGAAATGATTTCGGTAGCCAGATTGGAATCCGGATTCTCTAAATCTTCAAATGAAGGCATTGAGCCAAATAATCCCCAAGAGGCAAATAAAAAGAAGGCAAGAACACCTAATAAACTGTAGGCAAAAATTCTCCAGAATTTCTTTTTGTAGTAATTAATATCTTTAACGCTATTTGATTGATTGTTTTTTTTAGCAGCCATAACTATTTTTCTAATCTTTTTGTTCTATTCTAAAACCAACGTCTGTAATACCATCCAGAGCCTGAACTCCCGGAATTTTTCCTGATTCTCTAACGGCTTGTTTGATGTATACTTTATATTTTCCTCTAAACTTTACATTTTCCTTGTAAAACAGTTTACTCTCTTTGATATCTGTAAAACCGTTGCCTAACAAGGTTCCGTCCGGATTTGCCATTTGATATTCTAAAGTATCTACTTTTGTAAAACCACTTGGTGTTTCAATAGCAACAATTAAAAACAAATTATTGAACGGATAATTGTTATTGTCTCTCAAATTTACAAACAAATTGTACCTTTTTGTAGAATCTAAAACTGGTAAATCAAAGGTTACGACACTGTCTTTGTGCCACGCACTTCCAACAGATTTGTACTGATCAAAGACTCTTTTTTTATCACAAGAAAAAAGAAGAATCGCTACCAAAAGAAGAATTCCGCTATTTTTTATTCTCATTTTTAGTAATAATTATGGGTTTTCTAGGTTCAGCCGGTTTGTTGTCATTCGAATTATTAGCTTTATTCGATTGATTTGGCTTGTTATTATTAGGCTTATTTCCTTTATTAGGATTTCCTCCTGCAGGTTTATTCGGATTTTGATTTCCCTGCGGTTTATTTGGAGTTGCTACAACCGCTGCTTCTGCATTTGGTTTGCGTTTGCGATTTGGTTTTTTCTTTCTTTTCGGCTGATCGAAACGAGTTAAACTCTCTTGCCCCATAGCATTATTAAAGTCTTTTTCAGGCTCTGAAACTACCTCAATAGCAAAATCTTCTAATGAAGAAACTTTGTTTTTCAGCTTATTTTCGGCAATAATTTCTTTTACCTGATCGATTTTTAAAACATGCCAGTTTGCAAAATTATTGGTGTAAGCAAACCACATCAGTCCTTTAAAAATATCTTGTTTTTGGCAAATTGCATCTCCTTTTTCAGTCACTAATTTAGTGTCATAATCTGGAAAATCTTTCAATGCATCCATGTAAGTATCAAGCTCATAATTTAAGCAACACTTTAATTTTCCGCATTGTCCGGCTAATTTTTGAGGATTTAGCGAAAGCTGTTGGTAACGCGCCGCCGATGTGTTGACACTTCTAAAATCTGTTAACCAGGTCGAACAGCAAAGTTCTCGTCCGCAAGAACCAATTCCACCTAAACGAGCTGCTTCCTGACGGAAACCTACTTGTTTCATCTCAACTCTTGTACTGAATTCTTTAGCAAAATCTTTAATCAAAAGTCTAAAATCGACTCTGTCATTTGCTGTGTAGTAAAATGTAGCTTTTGAGCCATCTCCCTGAAATTCAATATCAGATATTTTCATTTCAAGCTTGTGCTGAATCGCTAATTCACGAGCACGAACTTTCATTGGTTCTTCACGATCACGTGCTACAGACCAAATATCGATATCTTTTTGAGATGCTTTTCGGTAAATTTTAGGTACTTCATTACTTTCGTGATTGACTCCTTTTTTCTTCATTTGAATTTTTACCAATTCGCCTGTCAAAGTTACAATCCCAATATCATGTCCTGGTGATGCAACAGTTGCTACAATATCACCAATACTTAAAGTTAATTTTTCTGAATTTCTAAAAAATTCCTTACGTCCGTTTTTAAAACGAACCTCAACACAATCAAAAATCGCCTCTCCATTAGACGGACTCATGTTCGCGAGCCAATCAAAAACCGTCAATTTATTGCAGCTATCGGTGCCGCAAGTCCCATTATTTTTACAACCTTTTGGTGCGCCACCATCTGAGGTTGAACAACTTGTACATGCCATAATTATATATGTAGTGTTGCTAAAAAGCAACTTAAGTTCATAAACGTTTGATCGGTAAAGATAGTATTTTTTTTAGTTTGCTTTTTAAGGATTAAAACTAATGATTCATTAAATAAAAAAAGTGGATTCTGTTTAACACAAAATCCACTTTTTTAAGTTTTTTTTAAAGAGAATTTACCCTAAAATCTTATATATTTTATCAGATAATCTAATTCTGAATGGAACCTCAAAAGTAACTTTATCGCCAATATTTGCTGTGGTGGTTTCAGCACCGTTCACAACCATTTTGTCTAAAATCAATTCCTGCTCACCAGTTGTTGGTCCGGAAATTAAAATTTTATCGCCAAGCTGCAATGTCTGGTTTTCAACTGTAAATTGCCCTACTTTCGCTTTTACATAATAATGCTCCGCTTTTCCAAGAAGTACTTTTTTAACTTTTATTTTCTGGCGAATATCGGCTGGTTTTTCGGCTGTACCTAAAGCAGCGTTTGATAATTCTCCTGAATGCTTGAATTTTAAACTATCTGATTTTCCTTTTCTAAAAACTTTATTTCCTACTTGTTTTCCGGTTCTTAAACGAACTTGGTCAACCAAAGGCATGTGGATAATGTCAAGACATTCCGTAGAACAACAGTTTTCCATTGCCGTTTTACAATCATCACATTGAATAAACAACAAATGACAACCATCATTCTCGCAGTTTGTATGATTGTCGCATGGTTTTCCGCATTGGTGACATTGCGAAATAATGTCTTCGGTAATTCTTTCACCAAGACGATTATCAAATACGAAGTTTTTTCCAATGAATTTGCTTTCCAGACCTTCTGCTTCAATTTGCTTGGCATAATTGATAATTCCGCCCTCTAACTGAAAAACATTTTTAAAACCCTGATGTTTAAAGTAAGCGCTGGCTTTTTCACAACGAATTCCGCCTGTACAATACATTACAAGGTTTTTATCTTCTTTATGATTTTGAAGCTGATCGTTGATTATAGGCAAACTTTCTCTAAAAGTTTCTACATCCGGAGTAATTGCACCTTTAAAATGTCCCACTTCACTTTCGTAGTGATTTCTAAAATCTACCACAATAGTATTTGGATCATCAAGGATTTCATTGAATTCTTTGGCTTTCAAGTGAACGCCGATATCAGTAACATCAAAAGTTTCATCGTTTAAACCGTCAGCGACAATTTTATGACGAACTTTAATGGTCAATTTTAAAAACGAATGATCATCATGTTCTACGGCTTCATTCAATCGTATGCCTTTCATAAAATCATAAACCTCAAGAGTTTCTCTAAAAAGTTCCAAATTTTCTTCAGGAATACTCATCTGAGCGTTTATTCCTTCATTGGCAACGTAAATTCGGCCTAAAGCATCGAGCTTATTCCAGGCTAAAAATAAATCATCGCGAAATTGTTTGGGATCTTGAATTTTGGCATACGCATAGAAAGACAACGTTAGTCGTTGTTTACCGGCATCATCGATCATGATGGCTCTTTCTTCTGCGCTTAAAGTGTTGTACAGTTGCATGCTATAAACTTATTTAAGTTGAGAAAAATTATGTAATGAATTCTGTTTCCTTAGTGAATTCGGGCGCAAAGGTAAGCTTTTCTATGCAATTTCAAAATACACCAAACGTCAAAAATAAAACTACATAAGCCAAATAAAAAAAATTAAGACTTTCCACTTGTCACTTTTTCAACAAAATGAGCTTATATGCCTTATTAGGATTAAAAAAACCACAAGAATAAAAAACCACTGTTTACCAGATAGTTACAAAAATTTAGTACATTTATGTTAACAATTTTAACATTTATACTGATGAATGATTTAAAACTACCAAAACCAATTTTCCCAATTCTCCTTTTTTTAACCTTTTTTATTTCCTGCAAAAAAGAACAACCAAAAGCGCCACCGCCCATGCAAGCTCCTTTTGTAATGGTTAAAAGTGAAGATGTTCCCATTTATAAAGATTTTGCCGGACAAACTTTTGGAGAATTAGACATCGAACTAATCGCCCGTGTAGATGGAATATTGACCGGGATTTATTTTAAAGAAGGTCAAAAAGTCAAAAAAGGTCAATTGCTTTACACAATTGATCCGTTAGAATATGAAACAAAAGTCGAACAAGCTCGCGGACAACTTGCTGTTGCCCAAAGTAGTTTGGTAAATGCTAATGAAGAATTAAAAAGAATTCGTCCGCTTGCTGATATGAATGCTGTAAGTAAACGAGAATTAGACGCCGCAGTTGCAAAAGACAAAGCTGCAAAATCTAATTATGCCAGTATGCAGGCAAGCTTAAAAAATCAGGAAATAGAAAGAGGTTACTGCAATATTAAATCGCCAATAGATGGCGTTATCGGACTTTCGAATGCAAGATTGGGGGATTATATTACCAAGGCAGGCAACGCTTCAAGATTAAATATGGTTTCGAAACTCGACAAAGTGCGAGTACAATTTACTGTTAGTGAATCTGATTATCTAAGATACCAGAAACGCACCAAACAAGGCGAAAAAATCACTGATCTACAATTAATATTATCCGATGGAAGTACGCATCCTCAAAAAGGAACCCTGAATTTTTCAGATACTAAAATAGATCCCACAACAGGAACCGTAACTATTGAAGCACAATTTCCAAATCCTGACGGAACTTTACGTTCAGGGCAATTTGGAAAAGTTCGCGTTCTAATTCGCACAGAAAAAAATGCAATCGTAATTCCTCAAAAAGCAGTTACCGAAATTCAGGGGCTTTTTCAGGTTTCTATAATCGATGATAAAAACACTATTCAAACCCGAATGGTCGAAGTGGGTCAGAAAATAGGCATTGACTGGATCATCACAAAAGGATTAAAATCTAATGAAAAAGTAGCCATTATTGGCAATCAGTTTATCCAGCCCGGATCAACTGTCGCACCCGTTCCTTATGTGGCTGATAAAAAACAGATTGCATCATCTCAAAACGACTAAATTATGGATAATTTTTTTGTAAGAAGACCGATAGTCGCCATCGTACTATCCGTATTTATCGTTATTATTGGAGGACTTTCTATACTTGGAACTCCTATTGCACAATATCCCGAAATTGCACCGCCTTTGGTACAAGTTTCAACCAGTTATAGAGGTGCAAATGCCTTAAATGTAGAACAAGCAGTTGCAACACCAATTGAACAAAAAGTAAACGGAGTTGAAAACATGCTCTACATGCAATCGACCAATACGGGTGACGGAAGTATGACACTTAATATCACATTCGACATGGGAACTAATTTGGATATTGCGACGATGCTTACCCAAAACAGAGTTAACGAAGCCACCAATAAACTCCCAAACGATGTTAAAACAACGGGAGTTACCACCAAAAAGTCGCTTTCGATGCCTTTGCTGATTATTTCTTTATTTTCTCCCGAAAAAACATTCAACAATAACTTTTTGACTAATTATGCCAACATCAATATTGTCGACGCATTGGCACGTATTAAGGGAGTTGGAGAAGTTACTCTTTATGGAGGAAGTAATTATGCAATGCGAATTTGGGTCAAGCCCGATATCATGTCCAAATACAATTTGACGATTCCCGATATTATTCAGGCAATTAAAGAACAAAATGCGATTTCACCCGGAGGAAAATTTGGAGCACCGCCCGCAACAGACAACAACGAGTTTACGTATAATGTAACCCTAAAAGATCGTCTTATAAATCCGGAAGATTTTGAAAATATCATCCTAAAATCAAATATCAACAATCAACAAGTTCGCTTGAAAGATGTTGGCACCGTTACGCTAGGAACCGAAAGTTATGCCTCTGTGGCAAGACTAAACGGAAGCCCGGCAGGAACCATCGGAATTAAACAAATGCCTGGTTCCAATGCTTTAGAAGTTGCTGCCAATGTCAAAAAAACGATCGCACAATTAAGCAAGCGTTTCCCTCAGGATTTAAAATATCGCGTTTCTCTGGATACAACCTTGGCTATTTCTGAAGGAATAAACGAAATCATGCATACTTTAATCGAAGCTATTATACTAGTAATCCTGGTAGTTTTTATCTTTTTGCAAAACTGGCGCGCGACGCTCATTCCTTTAGTAACTGTTCCCGTTTCATTAATTGGCGTTTTTATGCTTTTCCCGTTATTGGGCTTTTCGGTAAACGTACTTTCACTTTTAGGATTAGTACTCGCTATTGGTATTGTTGTCGATGATGCAATTGTCGTCGTCGAAGCCGTAATGCATCATATCGAACAAGGCATGTCACCAAAAGAAGCCACAAATCAAGCGATGAAAGAAGTTTCAGGTCCCGTAATTGCCATCGCAATTGTATTAACCGCCGTATTTATTCCGGTTGCTTTGACTCCCGGAATTACAGGACGACTCTATCAGCAATTCGCTATTACAATTGCTATTTCGGTGATATTCTCTGCATTGAGTGCTCTAACTTTAAGTCCCGCTTTATGTTCATTATTACTGAAACCCAATCAGGAAGCAAAAGGCTGGCTCGGAAAACTCTTCGCCGCTTTTAACCGGAAATTTTCAGTCTTTACAGATAAATACACCGGTTTTTCAGGTTATCTGATCAAGAAAATGGCGCGAAGTTTTATTTTCATCGGAATTCTGATTGGAGCTATTATTCTCTTGGGAGGAAAAATTCCAGGCGGATTCGTTCCCGAAGAAGATCAAGGTTATATGTTTATAAATATTGAATTGCCTGGTGCTTCGTCTTTAGAAAGAACCAACAAAGTCATTCAAAAAATCGAGCATATTTTAGCTAAAAATGATGGTATTGAATATTATACTTCTGTCGCCGGATTTAGTTTAATTAAAAACTCGGTTGCAACCAATAATGGATTTTTCTTTGTCGCCCTGAAAGAATGGAAAGAACGCAAACAAGATGTTTTTCAAATTCTAAAAGAAGTAAACGGAAAAGTTGTTTTCGGAATTCCCGAAGCTACCGTCTTTGCTTTTGGTCCTCCGCCAATTACCGGAATTGGTAACGCTGCCGGATTCTCGATGATGCTTCAGGACAAAGAAGGAAATACACCTCAGTATCTCTTCGAAAATGCACAGCGATTTATGGCCGAAGCCAAAAAGCGACCAGAAATCGGAACCATCCGAACGACCTTTAATCCAAATGTGCCACAAATTAGTTTAGATATTGATCGGGAAAAAGTCACCGAACTTGGACTTTCCTTATCAGATGTAAATCTTGCTATTGGCGCCAGTTTGGGAGGACAATATATCAATGAGTTTAACAAATTTGGACGTCAATACATTGTATTACTTCAGGCAGATCCAAGTTTTACAGTAAATCCCGAAGACATTAATAAAATATTTGTTCGAAGCAAAAGCAACAGAATGATTCCAATTTCGAGTATTGCCACCATTCGAAAAGAAAGCGGACCTGAATTTACAACCCGATTCAATTTGTATCGCGCTGCTGAAATTGGAGGAACACCCGCACCCGGATTTACTTCGGCACAGGCAATGAATGCTTTACAGGAAACTGCCGAAAAAACTTTGCCGGCTGCGATGAGTTACGAATGGGCAAATATGAGTTTTCAGGAAAAACAAGCCGAAGGAAAAGGAAATACGGTATTTATTATGGCCTTGCTTTTTGTGTTTTTAATTCTTGCGGCACAATACGAAAGTTGGAAACTTCCCTTTAGTGTACTACTAGGAACGCCTTTTGCCGTTTTTGGAGCCTTTTTAGGATTATTCATCTGTCGATTCTTTAGCCCTGATTATGTCAACAATGTTTTTGCACAAATTGGTCTCGTAATGCTTATTGGTCTCGCCGCTAAAAATGCCATTTTGATTGTAGAATTTGCCAAAGAAGAATATGAAAAAGGAATGCCGGTTAAAGAAGCTGCTTTATATGCTGCCAAACTACGTTTTCGTCCTATTCTAATGACTGCTTTTGCTTTTATTTTGGGAGTTGTACCTTTGTTAACTGCAACCGGAGCCGGAGCACAAGCCAGAAAAGTTATGGGAATGACCGTTTTTAGCGGAATGCTTGTCGCCACCATTTTAGGAGTATGTTTGATTCCGGTGTTATTTGTGTTTATTGAAAGTTTTGGTAAAAAACATTCAGAGGAAATTGATGAAACTAAAAAGGAAGAATGATGAAAAATCTAAAATTAGTCTTAGCGTTACTTTTGATAGCCGTTTTTCCTTTTGGATGTATGGTTGGACCAAAATATGTTCAGCCCGAACAACCTAAAACGGAAAGTTTCCTAAATGGCGATCATAGTACTGATACAACAAACACAGTACGAACCATAAAATGGTCAACAATATTTAATGATCCAGTTTTAATTGGATTAATCGAAAAAGGACTTCAGAACAATTTTGATCTAAAAATTGCTATCGCACGTCTCGAACAAGCTAAAGCCAATCTGGGAATCGCCAAAGCCGATTTATATCCTTCTTTTCAATATTCCGGACAAGTAAATAGTGCGGAATCCTTTCTGCAATCCAGTTCTGCTTTTGCAAATATGTCTTGGGAATTGGATTTTTGGGGAAAATACCGCCATCAGAATAAAGCGCTTCAAAATGATCTTTTAGCAACTGATGAAGCCCGAAAAGTAGTACTTTCAGACATTGTCAGCAATATTGCTATTTCGTATTTTCAATTGCGCGATTTTGACAATCAGTTAGAAATCACCATTCATACTTTAGAAACAAGGCAAAAAGCCTACGATATCATAAACGAGCGTTTTAAAAGTGGTTATGTTGCCGAATTAGATAAAGTTCAAATAGAACAGCAAGTAGCAATTGCCGAAGCCAATATTCCGGCTATTAAAAGACAAATTACGGCACTTGAAAATTCGATTTCTATTTTAATCGGACAAGTTCCGCAACCTATACAAAGAGGAAAAACCAATAGCGAATTATTGATTCTGACTACTTTTCCAACTTCGGTTCCATCAGCTTTGCTTGAAAACCGACCTGACGTAAAAGCCACTGAACTTTCGTACCGATCTGCAAACGAAAAAATTGGGGTTGCCCAAGCTATGAGATATCCATCTTTTAATATTGCAGCACTTGCCGGTTTTACAAGTGTTAAGGTAGCAGATTTATTTAGTGATACTTCTTATTTGCAAAATATTGGAGCTGGAGTTACAGGCCCAATTTTCAACTTCGGAAAAAACAGACGCCGCGTCGAAGTAAACCGTCAAATCGCCGAAGAGCGCAAACTAAACTTTCAAAAAACCTATTTAATTGCTATTTCTGAAGTAGAAAACTCGCTTCAAAATGTCGCGATGTATAAAGAAGAATGGACCGCAAGAAATAAACAAGTTGTAGCTGCTCAAACAAATTATGATTTATCAAATGCCAGATATTATAACGGTTACGTTTCGTATCTGGAAGTTTTGGACGCTCAAAGATCCTTGTTTGAAGCACAACTTAGCCTTTCTCAATTAACTCAAAAACAATTAACCTCAATGATCCAGTTGTATAAAGCACTTGGCGGAGGATGGAGTTTTTGAGGTGCAAAGGTACAGAGAGGCAAAGGTTCAAAGGTTTCCAACATATCTAAAAAAACAAAAAGCACTATTTTCATAGTGCTTTTTAAATCTTTGTACCTCTGTACCTTTGTCACTTTGAACCTAATTAACAGAATTCATTAAACGCATCTTGCAGGTTCTCAGCGATCATTTCAGCTGGACGACCTTCGATGTGGTGACGCTCTAACATGTGAACCAATTCTCCGTTTTTGAACAAAGCCATAGATGGCGATGATGGAGGAAAAGGAAACATGTGTTGTCTTGCAGCATCAACAGCTTCTTTGTCAACACCAGCAAAAACAGTAATTAGGTGATCTGGTTTTTTAGCTCCTACTAAACTCATTTTTGCTCCCGGACGTGCATTTCTTGCTGCACAGCCACAAACAGAATTTACAACAACTAAAGTGGTACCTTCGGCTTTGATAGCATTTTCTACGGCCTCAGCACTATGTAAATCTTGAAAACCTGCAGCAGTAAGTTCTGCTTGCATCGGTTTTACCATTTCTTCTGGATACATATTTTTTACTTTTAAATTTTACTTTTGAACTGCAAAGTTACAAAGTTTACTCGCAACTACTTAATTTGAAGTATAAAGTTTTGTTATAGTTCGATAGCAGATTTTAAACACAACCGAATTGCATAAAATCATGCGAAATTTCCTATATTTAACAATTATTTCAATAGAACGGACTTCTAAATCTCTAAAGTGCTTGTTTTATTCTTCTGTCAGGAAATTGATAATTGTATTCTTTCAAATGGCTTTTTCTACCTATTAATTTATGTTTAGTAGCAAAAACAGTTGATTTACTTTGTTCCGGAATTTCGATGGTTGAGAGATAGCTGCCCAAATATTTTTTAAGCATTTTAATATTGCCAACTTCAATAGAGTAGATCGTTTTTTTTCCAATGTTTTCTATGTTTACCAGATTTGCTTTTTTTAATTCTAATAAATGCTTCGATATTGTCGATTGTGCCAACGGAATTAATTCAACAATTTCCCCACAAGTTCTGTTGTTTCTTTTCCATAATAGAGTCATAATCTGAATTCGTGTAGGATGTCCCAGTGCTTTACAAATTTTCCCTATCACCTTCGTCTCTACATCAAAATTTAAGTGTTTTGTAACTCCCATAATTTGCCAATTTCTTCATTATCGTAAATGAACGATTACATTAGATTTACGTTGTTTTCAGTCAGCAAATCTAGATGTTAAATGACTTTCCAATCCCCTCTAAAAGTTCTTAAAACAAAAAAATAAGACATTTTTATTCGAATAAATTTTGGTTTTCAAGGCATCCAAAATAGTAGAAGAAACAAAGAGAGAAATTGCACGCAGATTTAAGCAGATTTTATTTAAAGTTCTATTGAATTAAAACTCACCAAAATAAATCTGCTTAAATCTGTGTAATCTGCATGAAACAATTTTGCTATTTAAATATAACCTGAAACAATGCCTTTATAAATGGAAGTTTTGGGCATTTTAAAATCACTTGAAAATCTTCAATCAAAGTAGTTTCTTCATCCAGAAACTTAAAAATCAAAACTGGATCTCCTTTTCTGAATAAAGAAGAAAAAATAGTACTCCCCAATTCATTATGACGATGCAGAATGTCCAAAAGCAATAAATCATAAACCCAAAATCTGCTTTTTTTATGAAATGATGTCATCCTGAGCGAAGTCGAAGGAACGCAAAGAAACTCCACTAAATCAGATGATTTTTTATCCGAATTTCTAAACGTAAAACCCGTACTTGCTTTTGTCCAACCGCCAGCGGTTCCAATATTTAAAACTCGTTTGGTATTTTTCTTCCAAAAAGGATAAGATGTCATCGGGATATTTCCCTGCTCCTTTTCCTGAATTTCAAATTTTTGTATTCCGAGTTTCTGCAGATAAAGCTGAATCTCATTTTCGTATTCTTCTTTGGGAAGAAGATTTTCAGAAAACAACGTATATTCTACTAAAGCTTCGGTTGTAGAAGTGGGCAAAACATACATGAAACGGGTATTTCCTTTTTGTTCTACGGAAAAATCCATAAAAGTAGCTTCTTCAGGATTGAAGACTTCGCTCTCAAATTTCACAAACCAACCCACAAAATGTTGTTGCAAAACGGGATATTTCGTCTGGCTTAAAGGAAAAGCCTTTGTATAAATACTGTTGAATAAATAATCACAAGTATATCTGTTTTCTTCAGTACCAACAAAAACATGTGTTTCGAGTTCGTTAATATTGGTTACTTTCTCATTTAGAAAAGTAATATTTGAATGTTTTGAAATTTCTTCAAAAACAAAATTATAAAAGTCCAATCCCCGAATTTGATTGTATTGATAAGGTTTTAACGCCAAATCACGTTTAAATTTTTCATCTGCAAATAAAGCCGAATCCCATTTTTTAGAGATAATAGAATTCCATATCGTTTCTTCTTTTGCCCAAAAACACCAAGTCCTGTCATTTGCTTTTTTTGAATCCTGATCTAATAGTAAAATCGCTTTATCAGTAAAATTCCCAGATAATACCATTTTGTAAACGGTCATCAAAGCAGATAAGCCCGTTCCGGTAAAAATATAATTGAAGTGTTGGATTTTGGAAGAATTCATTCTCAAAAATAAGGAATTTTATTCTTTCAATTTTTCTAAAAGCACTTTAAAATCGGTTGGATTGAGATAATTATTATACTGCAGAATGATTTCGTTTTTCTCATTCAAAACACATAAAACCGGATAAACAATTTGGTTATTCATTGTTCCTAATTGCAAAGCCAATTCATGAACACCAACATTATTTCCTGAAGGCTGATACTTAAAAACATGATTATTAAAAGTAATGTTCCGCTTTTCTTCAGCATTAAAATCAATAAAATAGAAATTGGAGCTCAAACTTTCGATAATTTCCTGATTTTTGAAAGTTGTATTTTTCATTCTTTGGCAAAACTGACACCAATCAGTATGAATGAAAACAATGATTTTTCGTTTTTGAAGTTGCTGCAAACTATCAATCGCTTCAAAAGATCTGCTTTGAAGTTGGCAAAATCCTGTTGAAGAAAATCCGAAGAAGAAGATTAATAGAAATAGCTTTTTCATTTGTTTTATTTTTTTGCCACAGATTAAAAAGATTTTTTTGCCGCGAATTACACTAATTTACACTAATTAAATTCGTGATAATTTGTCTAATTCGTGGCAAACTCTTTATCTCAAAGTATATCTCAACCCGAAAAATCCTCGAATCGTTTGGTTTTGCCCATAAACATAAGTCGTATCAAAAGTCAAACCGTATGGATTATCTGGTGTAACCAACACTTTTCCGGCCGAATCATATTGTACATTTTTATCAAAAGGATCATTGGTTCTTGAAATCAAAAACGGATTATTCTGCTTTGGCGTAAAATTCAATAGATTCTTTACTCCTCCGTAAAGCTCAAAATTCTTCCAACCAAAATAGGTAAATTGAATGTTCTGAATACTATACCAAGGCGATTTCGGACTTCTTGGGTCTAATTCGCTCAACAAAGGCAAATTCATCGGACTGTAAACATTTCCTGTATAATCCAGCAATAAATTTAAGGAATCTATTTTATAAGAAACACTCCAGGTTGCCGTGAAATTCTCTGTTAGAAACGGTCTTTCTGAAACTCCATTTTCCACATTTTTATTATCCAGAACGGTAGCACCCAAAATCATTTTTAATCCTGTTGGAAAATTAACGTCAATATTGGTACTAATTCCCTGACTTATTGCATACCCGTTAATGTTGTCGTAGATAATCTTGTTTGGATCCGTTTCATAATCAGAGATAATCTTATTACTGAATCGTGTATAAAAAGCAGTAGTTTCAATTCCGATAAAAGTTCCGTTTGTAAAGTTTATTTTCTGGATATAATTCAAGTTCGCATTTATTGATTGTTCCGGTTTCAGATTGCTTTTTAGCACAACATCTCTTGAACCAGTAAGTGCTGCGTGGTCTTCGGTAAATAAATTCACGACACGAAAACCAGTTCCTGCATTGAATCTAAAAATAGTGTTTTCGCTTTTCTTCCATCGATACGCAACTCTTGGTGTGTAAATCGAACCATGAATGGAGTTGTAATCATATCGCATTCCTAACAAAACCTGACTTTTCGGCGAAAGCGTAATTTCATCCTGCACAAAAATTCCGGGTAACCAGGTACTTTCGGCTTCTTTTGTAGCCGTGGTATTATCGTCATAATACGAGTATCGGTTAGCAATTCCGGCAAGGAAATCATTACGGCCAATTTTTTTATCCCAGGTCAATTGCAAAAAAACAATTTTCTGATTGGCGATAAACGATGTTGTTCCGTAACGGCTGTCCTGATAATGTACGTTTCCAGAGAATGAAAGCATTAGTTTTTCTTCAAAAGGCAACTGATAACTTCCAATCAATTCTCCCCTTTTGGTATAAATACTTTCGCCGTAAATTTCGTCACCACCACGGTATTTTTTCTCCCAACGAACATCTCCGCCCCAGCGGTCTTCATACATTCCGCGTGCTGCAATCGTAAATAAACGATTATCATTTCGCAAAAAACTCCATTTATTAAAAACCGAAATTCGTTTAGACAAAGTCACATCTGTAAAATTATCTTTGTCTTTATCAATAACCTGATTGTAATCGAAGTAATTGATTCCCAAAAGTGTCGTTGATTTCTTTGTTGGATTAAATTTCATTCCTAAATCGACATTGGTTTCTAAGTAAGTCGTCGTAAAAACATCTGCCGAAAACAAAGGTGCATTCATTGGATTTTTAGTAATAATGTTGATCAAACCACCAACCGCCTCGCTTCCGTACAAAGACGAAGCCGGACCTTTTACAATTTCAATTCGTTCAACTAATGAATTTGGAATTCCGGACAAACCATAAACCGTCGAAAGACTGCTCACAATTGGCATTCCGTCGATCAAGACTAAAGTATATGGACCTTCCAGACCATTAATATGAATATCTCCCGTATTACAAACCCCGCAATTAAGTTGAGGCCGAACGCCGTTAATGTTTTGAAGTGCTTCGTAAATACTTGGAGTTGGATTTTTCTTAAAAAAAATCGGAGAATAAACCTCAACCGGAACAGCACTTTCTAAACGTTTCACTGGTTTTAAAGTTCCAGAAACCACTACTTCGTTAAGCAGGTTTTCATTGTCTTCTAAATCAAAATCAAATTTCACATTTTGCCCTTCGACAACTGAAATTCTGCGGGTTATAGATTTGAATCCAGTCGAGGTCACTTGCATTGTATAATTTCCAACTGCAACATTTTCTAAATTATAATACCCTAAACTATCTGTAACTGTTTTATATTTTGTTCCTGTTAAATGAACGTTTGCCAACTGTAATTTCTCTCCTTCTCCAGATATAAATCCGGACACAGAATTGATTTCTTGCGCAAACGAGAATTGTAAATTAAACAAAAGCAACATTAAAAATAGTTTTTTCATTATTATAAAATTAAATTTAGACAAAACTAAAAATTAAATTTGATAAACAATGATTATGAACTTAGAAATTTATAACTCAATTCGAGTCAATATGTTATATTTCTATTTTTACACATAGAAACAAAGTCTCAAAGTTGTTTTATTTAATCTATTATTTAGTTTTTTAATCTCGCAAAGACGCGAAGTCGCAAAGGTTTGGCTAAAGCCCATTTCGATTCAAATCTTATTCCCCTAGCTGAAGCTAGGGGCTATGGAAAAAGACTTAATAAATCCGGCAGGTTTTAAAACATTAAAAATCTTCATCAATAAGTTCTTTATTAATTACAGCTCCGGCGAAAGATCCTGTAGAAACTGCAATTGCCACAGATCGCATTTGAGTTGTGCAATCTCCGCTCGCAAAGACACCAGCAACATTTGTTTTTTGCATGGCATCGACTTTTAATAATCCTTGTTCGTTTATATCGCAACCTAAATCCTTTGGCAGCGGACAATGCTGCTCAAATGGCGGTCTTGCATAAATGGCTTTTACGGCAACTTTTTCCTGGTTTTTGAAGATGATGTTTTTGATGTATCCCTCTTTCTGTTCGAAGGAATCTATTTCTTCTTCAAAAATTTGAACACCATGTTTATTAAGTATTTTGGTTTGTTCTAAAGTCAAAGTTGATTTTCCGTTGGTGCACAATCTCAAATCTTTTGTCCAATTTGAGATCAGTTTTGCAAAATCAAATCCCATTTCGCCGTTGGCAATAATGGCTGTTCTCTCTTCTTTAACTTCGTAACCATGACAATACGGGCAATGTAAAACCGAAATTCCCCAGCATTCTGCAAAACCCTTTATCTCCGGAAGAAGATCTTTAACGCCGGTTGCAAATAATACTTTTCTTGAAGTAAAACTCAATCCTGATTCTGTTTTAATCTCAAAACCATTTTCGGTTTTAATAGCACTTATTGCTACACCATTATAAAACTGAACTGTTTTATAAAGATCAACTTGTAATTTGGCTTTCGCCGAAATAACTGCGGGTTTTTCACCATCATGTGTGATGAAATTATGCGAATGTGGCGTTTGTCTGTTGCAAGGCAAACCACTGTCAATAACCAAAACTTGTCGTAAAGAACGACCTAAACTCATTGCAGCCGAAAGTCCGCTGTAACTTCCGCCAACGATTATAACTTCAAAATGTTCTTGTTCTATCATAACTATTCTGTTTTAATGATTCTGTTTTTTATGTGATATATAATTCAAAAGATGCCCAATAATCATCCCGATCCCTCCAATGAAGATTAAATCGGGATGAATATCCAGAAAAAGTTCGCTCAAAACACTAATCCAAATCAAAGACATTGAAACAACTAGAATAGTTGCTACCAAAAGATTTGATTTATTTATAATTTTAAGAATAGCAAAAAGTCCAATCGCTGCAAAAAACAAATCGATAAAAGGATTGTGACTCAATCCAAAAGGCAGGATCGTTAAAAGCGGAAAAACCAAACAATGCACCAAACAAACGGTGGCGCTCGAAATTCCTAAAATATCGTAAATAGATGTGGTAGTTTTCTTCATTTTCTGTACATTTGCTTAATGCAATTTTGTTGCAAATATACACATTAAAATTAATAGCAACATTGTTGCGTTAAATTTTTTAATCTCAGATAAAGATGAAAACAACACGTAATACCGCAGCAAAGACGGCCGTTTTAGAGATTTTTGGGAAATCTAAAACAGCACTGTCACACACCGAAATTCAAAAAAAAATAGGAGATTTATGCGATCGCGTCACGATTTACAGAATCTTAGATCGCTTGGTAAATGACGATATCGTGCATAAAATTGTCAATCTTGACGGAACGGTAAAGTATGCAAAATGCCATCATAATGCACAGCGTGTACACATTCATAATCATGCTCATTTTAGTTGTGAAAAATGTCTGGAGGTAACTTGTCTCGAAAATGTAAAGCCTAGTTACATCATTCCGCACAATTATAAAGTAAACGACATAAACTTTACGTTATCAGGATTATGTCCAAATTGTTTGAATTCTAACATTTAGGTTTTAGACAAGCCTAAAAATATTGTTACGCGAATATGATTTTTATATATATTTGCTAAAACAACATTTTTACAATGACTAACTCTTTAGAAGAAGTTCATCAATCGGTTGCAACAGAGCATAAAAAAACAGGGTTCAGGAAAATATTAGCCTTTTTAGGCCCGGCATATTTAGTAAGCGTTGGTTATATGGATCCGGGAAACTGGGCGACAGACATTGCCGGCGGCAGCCAATTTGGGTATTCATTGCTTTGGGTTTTGCTAATGAGCAACTTAATGGCTTTGTTACTTCAAAGTTTGAGCGCAAGACTGGGAATCGTAACGCAACGCGATTTGGCGCAAGCCTCACGAGAAACATACTCAAGATTTATCAACTATATTCTATACTTACTGGCTGAGGTTGCCATAGCTGCCTGTGATTTGGCCGAAGTTCTGGGAATGGCAATTGGAATCAATTTACTTTTTGATATTCCGCTGATCGAAGGTGTTCTGATTACCGTTTTAGACACTTTCTTATTGTTATTTCTTATCAATAAAGGTATTCGAAAAATGGAGGCTTTTATTATTGTTTTGGTTGCAATTATTGGATTTTCTTTCATTTTCGAAATGATATTTGCTGAACCGGAATTAGACAAAGTGATTTACGGTTTAGTACCGTCAATTCCAAGTTCTGCCGCCTTATATATCGCAATCGGGATTATTGGTGCTACGGTAATGCCACACAATTTGTATTTACATTCTTCTTTGGTGCAAACCCGCAAATTCGACAGAACTCCAGCCGGAATTAAACAGGCGCTGAAATACAACTTTATCGATTCCACAATTGCTTTAAACTTAGCCTTCTTTGTAAACGCTGCTATTTTAATTTTGGCTGCAGCCACATTTTATAGAAACGGAATGTTTGAAGTTGCCGAAATTCAAGATGCGCACAAATTCCTGGAACCTTTGTTGGGAACTAAATGGGCGCCTATTTTATTTGCGGTAGCTTTGATTGCTGCGGGACAAAGCTCGACTGTAACAGGAACTTTAGCCGGACAAATTGTAATGGAAGGTTATTTGAATTTACGTATTCAGCCTTGGGTTCGTCGTATTATCACTCGTTTAATTGCCATTGTTCCTGCTGTTATTGTAATCTTAATTTATGGTGAAAGCGTAACCGGAAAGCTTTTGATTTTAAGTCAGGTTATTTTGAGTTTACAATTGGGTTTTGCGATTATTCCGTTGATTCATTTTGTGAGTGATAAAACTAAAATGAAGGGTTTTCATATTTCCCGAACTACACAAATTGCTGCCTGGATAATCGCTTCGATCATTGTTTCTCTTAATGCGAAATTGGTTTATGACGAAATCACTTCCTGGCTAGAAAACTCAAGTAACCCAACGGTTCTTTGGCTAACGGTTGTTCCTCTTGCCTTCGGGTTTCTTACTTTGTTGTTATACATCATTTTAAAACCTTTTATCAAAAGAGCAAAATCGAATATTGAGAATCACTCACCTCATCATTTAAAACTACAATACACACCAAAGGGAAGTTACAACAAAAAGAATATAGCGATTTCTGTAGATTTTTCTAAAGCCGATGAAGCTGCACTTAATAATGCTTTAGAACTTGGCGGAATCGACGCGCAATATACCTTAATTCATATTGTAGAAACTGTTGGTGCATTAGTCTATGGAGACAATATTGAAGACCATGAAACTACAATCGACGAAGAATTATTATTAGAATATAAAAATATGCTTTCGCAGAAGGGCTTTAAAATCAAAACTGAACTTGGTTTTGGAAAAGCTAACAATGTGATTCCGAAGATTATTAACCAAGGTAATTTTGACATTTTAGTAATGGGAACGCACGGCCACACTGGATTAAAAGATATTTTATTTGGTACAACCGTAGACAAATTGAGACATAAAATTTCAATACCTTTGTTGATTGTTAAATAAAGTGACTAAGGTTCTGAGTTGCTAAGTTTCTAAGGTTTTTCCTTTGATACTTTTATCTTAGAATCTTAGCAACTCAGAACCTTAGAACCTCAAACAAATGACTTTCTCAGAAGAAAATTATCTAAAATCGATATATCATCTTACTGCTTCGACTGAAACAGAAGTGAGCACTAATGCTATCGCCGAAATGATGGAAACTAAAGCTTCATCGGTTACGGATATGCTTAAAAAGCTGTCAGAGAAAGATTTGGTGAATTATAAAAAATATCAAGGTGTTTCTTTGACAGAAAATGGCAAACTTGCTGCTAAAATGATTGTTAGAAAACATCGTTTATGGGAAGTGTTTTTGGTCGAAAAACTGAGTTTTAGCTGGGATGAGGTTCATGATATCGCTGAACAATTAGAACACATTAAATCTGAACAATTGATTAACCGTTTGGATGATTTTCTTGGAAATCCTACTGAAGATCCGCACGGAGATCCAATTCCGGATGCTAATGGAAGAATTGTTAAGATTGAAAAACATTTGCTTTCTGAATTAACAGAACATCAAACCGGTGTTTGTGTGGGCGTAAAAGATACTTCATCAGAATTTCTAAAGTATCTGGATAAACAAGGAATTGCTTTGGGCTCTAAAATCGAGTTTTTATCTAAAGAATCTTTCGATTTATCGGTAAAAATCAAAGTGGACGGGAAAGAATTGTCTATTTCGAATAAAATAGCAACAAATTTGTTTGTGAAGCTGGTTTAGAGGATTATTTCACAGAGATTCGCGAAGATTTTATTCTTTTGTCAGGCTGAGCGAAGTCGAAGTCCGGCAAAGTAATTCAGCAAACGGGCTTCGACTTCGCTCAGCCTGACAAATCGGGTATCTCTAGCCCCGATAGTAGTGGAAATCCTTTTGTGGCGGGGTTCGCCACAAAAGATTGGAACGGATAGCGGGATTAGCTCCCAAATCCAATAAAAGTTATTTAAACAATCCCCTTCTCTATCATTTCCAACATTACTGGAGATGCATTTTTAAAAGTAGGTTCTTGCTCAATAATACTTCCAGCGTTCTTTTTGTTTACTTTAAAAGTCACATCGTTATCTGTTGTGAACAACAAAGCAGTCAAAAACGGATTTTTGATGTAAGTTCCCAAAATCAACAAAGCTTCGTCTAGTGCGTGAATGCTTTCTATTTCTTCGGTTTTATAACGAGTCGTTAATGAGATTGAATAACTCTTATCGTCTTCGTTTATAGCTAAACGAAAATAGATGTTCTTAATTTCGGTATCGCCCATGGTTTTCGCCAGAGTTAGTTTGGCAAAAGTTCCGGCTTGAATGCTTTCTTTAACGCGTTCGCAAAAAAGAGCAAATATTGGTTCGTATGACATTGTAGTGTGTTTAAAAATTTAACCGCAAAGTTCGCAAAGGTTTTTCGCAAAGGACACAAGGAAATTAAAAACTTTGTGAACCTTGCGTAAATCTTAGCGAACTTTGCGGTTAGAGAATATTACTTCCCTGTAAATTCAGCTTTTCTTTTCTCTAAAAATGCTGTTGTTCCTTCTTTAAAATCCTGAGTTCCAAAACATTTTCCGAATGATTTTATCTCGGTATCAAAACCATCTTTTCCGTCTTTGTAATTGGCATTGATTGCTTTTATTGCTCTGCTGATGGCAAAAGGAGCATTTTTAATGATTTTTTGAGCAATTCCGTTTGCAAATTCAAGAAGTTCTGCCTGAGGTACAACATGATTTACAAGACCGTATTGTTTTGCTTCTTCGGCAGAAATCATCGCAGCAGTCATAATCATTTCCATTGCACGGCCTTTACCTACTAATTGTGGTAAACGCTGCGTTCCTCCGTAACCCGGAATCAATCCTAAAGTTACTTCCGGCAATCCCATTTTAGCATTATCTGATGCTACTCTAAAATGACACGCCATTGCCAATTCTAATCCTCCACCCAAAGCAAAACCATTTAAGGCAGCAATTACTGGTTTCTTTAAGTTTTCGATAAAATCAAATAAGCTTTCTTGTCCTTCAGCCGCTAGTTGCGCACCTTCGACAATAGTATAATTCGCAAATTCTGAAATATCGGCTCCGGCCACAAATGCTTTTTCACCACTTCCGGTAATTATAATGACACGAACGTCGTCGTTTTTACTTAATAATTTAACTGCTTTACTCAAGTCGCTGATCGTAGCTTTGTTTAAAGCATTTAATTTTGTAGGACGATTAATAGTTACGGTTGCAATTTTTTCTTCAATTGAAATTAAAAGATTTTCGTAGTTCATGACGTTGGTTTTATGAGTTTGTGATAGGCAAAGAGACTCTAAATGTGGTTCCTTTTCCGTAAGTTGACTCAAAGGTAATTGTTCCTTTGTAATTTTCTATAATGTTTTTTATAATTCCTAGTCCAAGACCCATTCCACTGGTTTTAGTGGTGAATTTTGGTTCAAAAATTCGGCTTATATCCTGTTTCTGAATTCCGATTCCGTTATCTTTTACTGCAATTTCAACATTATTATTCCTACGTTTTACGGTGACCACAATAGATTTGTGAAATTGACTTTCGGGAATTGCCTGCGTTGCATTTTTAACCAAATTGGTAATGACACGGATCAATTGCGTACGATCCATTTTTGAGATGATTTCTTCTTCTCCACTTTCAAAAACGATATAGTCTTCGTTGAAAATATCCAAAGCAAGCTCCACAACTTCGACAACATTCAAAGTCTCGTTTTGTTGTGCCGGCATCGATGCAAAATTCGAAAATGCCGAAGCTACCGCCGTCATTGTATCAATTTGCTGAATTAAAGTCTCTGAGTAATCGTTTAATTTTTGTTTTACATCCGGAGCCGTCGGATCAAACTTGCGTTGAAAACTCTGCACGGTCAACCTCATCGGCGTAAGCGGATTTTTAATCTCGTGCGCGACTTGTTTCGCCATTTCGCGCCAAGCTTCTTCACGCTCACTTTGGGCCAGCTTTATGGCACTGGTTTCCAATTTATCCACCATTCCGTTATAAGCCTTTATCAGGAAATTTACTTCCTTGCTATTGGCTTCCAACACAATTTTTTCATTTTTCTGATCTAAATTCGTCTCTTCTAATCTGTCTGAAATGGTTTTCAGTGATTTTGTGATATAAGTCGAAAGGAAATACGCTAATGCGAAAGCCACAACCAACATAAAAGAATATACCTGACTAAGACGAATCAGGAAAGTATTTAACTCGTTATCGTAATAACCATCATCTTCGATATAGGGAAGATTTAAAATACCGAGTGGTTTGAATTTTTCGTCTTTGATTAAACTATATGAAGATCGATTTTTGACACCGTCGATGGTTTTAATGTCTACAAAACGCTTTTCGATCGAAGAACGTACTAATTTCAGGATATAATCCGGAACTGGCGGCGCTACTTTATCAACCGCAAATGATTCTTTGGATGATTTTAGTAATTTCCCGTCAAGGCTGTAAATATTGATTTCGATTTTGTGAATCTGTGCTAATTCATGGATTTTATCTTTAAAAATTAAATCTAAATTAGCCGTTTTTAAAGGATATGTTGTAGTCGAAAGCACATAATTGATATGTTCTTTTACAGCATTTTCTTTTCGTTCGAGACGTTCCTGATGGTATTCTTTGGCTTCATTCTTAAACTGAATAATCGATATGGAAGCCAATAAAAAAGATGCCACAACAATCAATACAATCATCGAAAGGAATATCCTAACACGAAGAGAAAGCATCGACATTTTGAAGTTGTTAAACATATATTTAGTTTTCAGTCGCAGTCACAGTTTTCAGCGACAGATTGGAAACTGTGACTGAAAACTGAGACTGAATACTATTTCTTTTCGCGTATTCTTTTATAAAACTTAAATCCAAGCATAATTAAAACCGAGAATAAAATGATTCCGACTACGCCGAAAATCCAGTTGATGGCACTTTTTAGAATTACCAAAAACACAACAGCAAATAGTATAATTGTGGCGCCTTCATTCCATAAGCGCATGAAATTATTGGAGTATTTTACCTCATCATTCTGCAATTGTTTGAATATTTGATGGCATTTTAGATGATACAAATACAACAGAAAAACAAAACACAACTTAACGTGCATCCAGGGCATTTTGAGCCAGGCATTTCCTAAATCCGTAAAAAACAACATCCAAAAAGCAAAAATACTAGCCAAAATTGCAGATGGCCATGTGATAATGTACCACAAACGGTAGGCCATTATTTTGTATTGCGCTTGTAAAATTTCCTTTTCAGGAGATGGTTTTTCGTTGGCTTCAATTTGGTACACAAACAAGCGTACAATATAAAACAAACCTGCAAACCAAGTGATTACAAAAATAAGATGCAGTGATTTTAAGTAGTTATAATATTCCATTTATTTTTTGAATGTAGATTGTACAAAAAGATCCATCATAGCTTTACCGTAATCTTCATTTTCGTACACTATTGAAGCAATGAAGATTTTATCATTAAAAGTTCTGGAAAAAATCAGTATTGTCGCAGCGGTTTTTCCGTCTTCGGTTACTGTAATTTGAGATTTCCTAAATTCCAAACCCGAAATATTCTCTGAACCTACTACATAATCTCCCATTTTACCTTTTGGATAAATACGGCCAATATCTTTCAGAAGAAGAAAATCTTTTAATCTCATTTTTAGATCAACAGATCGAACATCGCCGGAATACTCTTCGTAATTAGCTGAAAAATAATTTGCTTTATCTCTTTTAAAAGCAACAATAGAATGCGTCTTTTTAACTAAAGTCGAATCACCTTTAATATTACCTTTTTCATCATGATTCACCTTTTCGTAATCATCCGGAATTGAAATGGTCCAATTAAATGTTTTATCAAAAAAACTATTATTTACAAAAGTGTCTCTTTTTTTACATCCAACCAAAATTGTCAGCGTCAAAAACAAAACCGAAAAATATTTTACTTTATTCATTTATAATAACTTAATGTTGCTTTTCCCAATCGTTAATCCAGTTACTTACGGTCTGACACCAGGCATCGTCATCATTCAAACACGGAATTGCCAAAAATTCTTCGCCTCCATTTTCTTTAAAATCTTCGTCGGCGCGCATCGCAATTTCTTCCAGAGTTTCTAAACAATCTGTAACAAATGCAGGAGTTACAACCGCAATTTTCTTGATTCCTTTTGCTGGCATGTTGTTGATTTCAACATCTGTATAAGGTTCTAACCATTTATCACCCGCCAATCTCGACTGAAAAGTAACACAATATTTGTCTTTTGGAATTTGCAATTGTTCTACAATCAAACGTGTAGTTTCATAGCAATGTGTTCTATAGCAAAACTCGGCTTCGGGCGTTCCAACTTCGCAACACATTTCATTGGTTACAAATTTTTTATGCGAGTTGGTTTTATCGGTTTTACGAACGTGACGTTCCGGGATTCCGTGATACGAAAACACCAATTGATCGTAGTCAAAATCTCCTAAATGTGTTTTAATAGAATCAGATAAGTTTTTAATGTAATCCGGTTTATTGAAAAACGCAGGAACATCAGTAAATTTCATGTTTGGGAATTTCTTCTTGCGGATTTCTTCTGCCAAAACCAAAATCGTTAAGGTCGAAGCCATCGCATATTGTGGATACAACGGAAAAAGCAAAACATCGGTCACGCCCTGATCGTGTAATTCCTGAAGTCCTTTCTCGATTGTCATTGATCCGTAACGCATTGCCAGCGAAACCGGAACATTTGATAAAGGCTGTACTTTTTTGTGCATTCTTTCTGAAAGAACAATTAACGGAGAACCTTCTTTCCACCAGATTTTTTTGTAAGCATGCGCCGATTCTTCTGGTCTTTTTCTCAGAATAATTCCGCGAACCAGGAATGCACGCAACAAATATGGAACATCAATCACGTATTTGTCCATTAAAAATTCGTCTAAATACGGTTTTACATCTTTTGGTTCCGGACTATCGGGAGATCCTAAGTTTACTAATAATACGCCTTTCATTATGTTTTTTTGCTTTAGGCTTTAAGCTTTAGGCTTTAAGCTTTTATTTGTTTTTAAAAATTTCGTCAAAAGTAGAACTTGTCTCTTTTTAGAAATATGATAAATATTACTTTTTATTTATTGTTGAATATCGAAAATCAATTTACTAGATATTGGCACGCAGATTTAACGGGTCTAACAGGTTTTCGCAGATAATTAATTCGTGTTAATTGGTGAAATTAGTGGCGAAAAAACCTAAACATTCGTATTAATCGACATCAAATACTTTTTAGGAGTTGTCGCAAACTTTTTCTTGAATGCCGCTATAAAGTGACTTCCAGTGCTGTAGCCAATTTTCAATCCTACTTCGTTTACATTATACGATCCGCTATCAAGAAGTTTTCTGGCGAAATCCATTTTGTAATCAAACAGAAATCCATAAACGGTATCACCATAAATTTGTTTAAAACCCATTTTTAGTTTCTTCAAATTCAAACCAATTTCATCTGCCAGTTCCTGTAATCCCGGCGGTTCGGCCATATTAGCAATGATAATTTCTTTGGCTCTTCGAATTTTCAGAACGTTATCTTCATCGATCAAAAACGGACATTGTTCTGCGTTTGGATCTTCGGTTCTATTAAAATACAAACTCAGTAATTCATATCCTTTTCCTTTATAATAAAGGTTTTTTATCGACGGATGTAAGTTATAATGAAACAGCTGACTCAATACAATAGCCATCGACGGACTTATGTTTCCTTCATTATAATACTTTTTGTCTTTATTGTCAGGACTTAAGAAAGTAATATAATCTGCTTCGGCAGAAAACAACGCGTGAAATTTTTTAATAGAAACAATTACTGAAATTACCCACGAATTTGGAGCCAACTCTAAATTGAGCGGTAATTCTTTCTGTGGATTATACAAAAGCAATGATTTTTCTTCTTTCAAATCTAATGCATAACTGCCTTGATTGAATAAAAATTTAGCATTCCCTTTTATCCCGAAATGAAACTGTATCAGACCACTACCAACTTCATGCTGTCCAAAAAATGGCTCTGAACTATCGTTTTGAAAACGAATTAGCGTAAAGTCGTCTTCAATTTTTATAATTTCCTGAGAACTCATAGCGATATTTTTTTTAGATAAAAATCAAAGCAAAAGCGAAATGTTATTTAGAATGACTCTAAACAAATAGATTCTAACAACTTGATTTTGCTACAAAAATAATGCTTTTTGCATAAAAACAGTCGTTTAGAAACAAAAAAACATGTAGCGACACAAATAGTACTTTGAGCGTTACTTTTGTAAACAGTATAATGATAATTTTGTTGCACTTTTATGAAAGTGAATTTTATGGAAAACAATAACGTACCGAAACACCTATATTTTTACTCAGTTGGTCTGAGTTATAAAAAAGCTGATGCTGAGGTCAGAGGTCAATTTAGTTTGGATGCAGTTGCCAAAACGCGTTTACTGGAACAAGCTAAAACAGATGGAATAGAAAGTCTAATTGTCACTTCGACTTGTAACAGAACTGAGATCTACGGTTTTGCAGAACACCCTTTTCAATTAATAAAGCTAATTTGCGATAATAGCAACGGATCTGTGGATGCTTTTCAGAAAGTAGGATTCGTTTATAAAAATCAAGAAGCAATTAATCATTTGTTTCGCGTAGGAACCGGTTTAGACAGCCAGATCTTAGGCGATTTTGAAATTATATCTCAAATCAAGACCAGTTTTGCCCATTCAAAATCTATGAATTTAGCTAATGCTTTTTCAGAAAGATTAGTAAATGCAGTGATTCAGGCAAGCAAAAAAATCAAAAACGAGACAGAAATCAGTTCTGGAGCGACTTCAGTTTCTTTTGCATCTGTACAATACATTATTAAGAATGTTGAGGATATTGGCAATAAAAATATTCTTTTATTCGGAACAGGAAAAATCGGAAGAAATACTTGTGAAAATCTTGTAAAACATACTAAAAACGAACATATAACTTTAATCAACCGAACTAAGGATAAAGCTGAGAAATTAGCCGGAAAACTAAATTTGATTGTTAAAGATTATTCAGAGCTGCATTTAGAACTTCAAAAAGCCGATGTTGTTATAGTTGCTACAGGCGCTCAAAACCCAACGGTTGACAAAGCCATTTTAAATCTTAAAAAACCTTTATTGATTTTGGATTTGTCTATTCCGAAAAACGTAAACGAAAACGTAGAGGAATTAGAAGGTGTGACTTTGATTCACATGGATTATTTGTCTCAATTGACAGATGAAACTCTTGAAAACAGAAAACTACACATTCCTGCTGCCGAAGCAATTATTGATGAAGTTAAGGAAGAATTTGTAACCTGGACAAAAGGAAGAAAATTTGCTCCAACTATAAATGCTTTGAAGGAAAAACTGAATGAAATTAAAGTTTCTGAATTAGATTTCCAAAGCAGAAAAATTGCCGATTTTAATGAAGCTCAAGCTGAAATCATCAGCAACAGAATCATTCATAAAATCACTACACATTTTGCAAATCACTTAAAAGACGACGATACCATGGTTGATGAAAGCATCGAATGGATCGAAAAAGTCTTCAAAATAAAAGCATCTTAAATAAATTTTAAACCATGTAAGCTATATAAGTTCATTTAATAAAACTGCCGTTTTACGCAAACTGCTTAAATTATCTTATATAGCTTATATGGTTCAAAAACAAGAAAATGGCTGAAAAAACAATCAGAATTGGAACTCGCGATAGCGAACTGGCACTTTGGCAAGCACATACTGTCGAAAAAAAACTAAATGACTTAGGTTATAAAACTTCAATTGTTGCCGTAAAATCTCAAGGTGATATTATTCTTGACAAACCTCTTTATGAACTTGGCATTACAGGAATTTTTACTAAAACCTTAGATATTGCTATGATTAATGGTGATATCGACATTGCAGTACATTCGATGAAAGATGTTCCAACAGTTTTGCCAAAAGGTATTGTTCAGGCAGCAGTTCTGGAAAGAGCTAATGTTTTAGACATTTTGGTTCACAAAGGAAATCCTGATTTTACAAATCCAAGTACTATTGCGACCGGAAGTTTACGCCGTCAGGCACAATGGTTCAATAAATACCCAAATCATACTGTAGTTGATTTACGTGGAAATGTAAACACTCGTATGCAAAAATTGCAAGATAACAACTGGGACGGAGCCGTTTTTGCCGCCGCAGGTTTGGAGCGCATTAATCTTAAACCAGGAAATTATATAGATTTAGACTGGATGATTCCAGCACCGGCACAAGGAGCAATGTTGGTTGTGGCGATGGAAAATGACAATTATACTCTTGATGCACTTTCCCAATTAAATCATATCGAAACTGAAATTTGTACGTACATTGAGCGTCAGTTTTTAAGAACGCTGGAAGGCGGTTGTACTGCGCCAATTGGAGCTTTGGTTCGTTATAATGAAGACGAAGACACTTTACATTTTCAAGGTGTTTTGCTTTCTGTTGATGGAAAACAAAAACTCGAAATTGACAAAACAGTTGACATTTCTGAATGGAAAAAACTAGGATTCTTTGCTGCTCAGGAAATTTTAAATAATGGCGGAGCCGAATTGATGACATCAATTAAAGAATCTCTTAAAAAATAATGAGTAAATCAATTCAGATACTATCCACTAAAAAGCTATCAAGCGAACAAAAGCAAGCATTGGTAAAAGCCAATCTTGACGTTATTGAAGCAGATTTTATTCAAACTCAAAATAAACCTTTCGAATTAAAGGACCTCAACGAAAATCTGATTTTTACAAGTCAAAATGCCGTTCACAGTATTTTATCACATCCAAAAATAGAAGCACTAAAAAGTAAAAATGTCTTTTGTGTTGGTTTAAAAACTAAGATTCTTTTATCTGAAAACGGATTCAATGTTGTGGCTTATACCGGATATGCAGCCGATTTAGCCGAAATTATCACTTTGATTTACCGCAGTGAAAGCTATACTTTTTTTAGCGGAAATCTTCGTAGAGAAACATTACCAAAAGCTTTAAAAGAAGCTCATATTAAATTCAATGAAATTCAGGTTTATGATACGTCATTAACGCCTCAAAAAATAAAAACAGCCGTTGATGCAATTCTGTTTTTCAGTCCGTCTGGCGTTGAGAGTTATTTAAAAGAGAATACTATCAAAAAAGAAACCTGCTTTTGCATTGGCGAAACTACTGCAGAAGCTTTAGATAAAATCACCAAAAATATCATCATTGCAGATCAGCCAACAGTTGAAGATGTGATTGAAGATGTAATTGAAGAATACAAGTAAGCAATACGCTATAGGCAGTAAGCCGTAAGCAAAAAAATATAGACAAACACCGCTTAAAGCCTAAAGCTTAAAGCCTAAAGCAAGAAAAAATGTTAAAAAACGACCTATTTTTAAAAGCACTAAAAGGAGAAACTGTTCAACGTCCGCCAGTATGGATGATGCGTCAGGCCGGAAGATATTTACCAGAATTTAGAGCTTTACGTGACAAATATGATTTTTTCACAAGATGTGAAACTCCGGAATTGGCTGCTGAAATTACGGTTCAACCAATCCGCAGAATTGCTCCGGATGCTGCGATTTTATTTTCGGATATCCTGGTAGTTCCTCGCGCCATGGGTATTCATGTAGAATTAAAAGACAATCTGGGACCAATTATTCCGGATCCAATCCGTACAATGGAACAAGTAAACCAGGTTTATGTTCCAGATGTGAATGAAACTTTAGGTTATGTTTTTGATGCCATTAAATTAACTAAAGAAATGCTGAACGACGAAGTACCATTAATTGGTTTCGCTGGTTCACCTTGGACTATTTTCTGTTATGCAGTTGAAGGAAAAGGCTCTAAAAGCTTTGATACAGCAAAAGGATTTTGCTTTTCAAACCCTGTTGCAGCACATACATTATTACAAAAAATTACAGATACAACCATTTTATATTTAAAAGAAAAAGTAAAATCGGGAGTTGACGCCGTTCAGATTTTTGATTCTTGGGGAGGAATGCTTTCTCCTGTCGATTATCAGGAATTTTCATGGAAATATATCAACCAAATAATTGATGCTTTGGCAGAGGTTACTCCGGTTATCGTTTTCGGAAAAGGATGTTGGTTTGCTCTTGGCGAAATGGGTAAAAGTAAAGCTTCAGCTTTAGGAGTAGACTGGACATGTTCAGCTAGAAATGCTCGTTATTTGTCTGGTGGAAACATTACTTTACAAGGAAATTTTGATCCGTCAAGATTGCTTTCTCCAATTCCAACGATCAAGAAAATGGTTCACGAAATGATCGACGAATTTGGAAAAGATAAATATATTGTAAATTTAGGTCACGGAATTTTGCCAAATATCCCTGTAGATCATGCTAAAGCGTTTATTGACGCTGTTAAAGAATACGGGAACTAGTAAATTTAGTCTTCGGTCGCAGTTTTCAGTCTCATTCAAAAACTGAAAACTGCGACTACGACTAAAAACTTAAAAAGTCATGCTAAACAAAGGTCTAAGAGATGAAGAAAGTATAAGAATAGAGAATACTCTAAGAACTCTTCATGCGTTAGTTTTTGTTCCGAAGTTTTGGAATGCCGAAGACACAAGTCTTATAGATGAGCAACTAAAAAGTTTTGGTTTAAGCTTACAAAGAACAATCGAAATACCAGAAGAAGAATTAATTCTTCTGCTTCAAAGATGTCATCTGGATTGGGATCAACAGGAACAATTTGCAGACATTCTAATTGCTTTATCTCAAGAAAAACAGTTTGATTTTTCAGAAAAAGCACTTGCTATTTACCAATACATTCAGCAGGAAAGCAAAGTTTTCTCCTTTGGAATAAATACTAAAATAGCTTCCGTTAAAAACAAATAAACAATGGATATCATCGATTGGAAAACAGAAACAATTAGCAATATTCTGCCCGAAGAGTTTTATTACCTCATCGAAAAGAATAAAAAACACATTGAAAAGACTTTCCCGGCGACTCTCTCCCATTGTGAAGATCTGGAAAAAACAAGACAATTTATTGCTTTCAATCAAGATAAAGAAAACCATAAAGAAGGATATTATTTCTATGCAAGAGATATAAAAACCAATACTTTAATTGGCTATTTATGTATAAAAAGCATTGATAACAGAATTTCAAAATGCGAATTGGGTTATTTTGTTGATGAAGATTATCAGGGAAAAGGAATTACTTCAAAGTTAGTTTCAGAAACTTTAGATTTCTGTTTCAATACTTTAAAGATGAACAAGGTTTTTATTTGTACTTCAAAAATCAATAAAGCAAGTCAACAAATTGCTTTGAAACATCATTTTAAACAAGAAGGAATTTTAAGAGACGAATTTAAAACTAGCGACGGAACATTAGAAGATGTCGTTTATTTTGGATTGCTTAAATCAGAATACATTACTCATGAAAGATAAATTTTACGCATACATACAAAAGTTGCAAGATCAAATCTGTGCTGGATTAGAAGCTGTTGACGGAACTGCAAAATTTCGTGAAGATCTTTGGAAACGTCCTGAAGGCGGTGGTGGAAGAACACGCGTTATTGAAAACGGTGGCGTTTTCGAAAAAGGCGGAGTAAATATTTCGGCCGTTCACGGAAAACTTCCGGAAGCTATGCAAAAAATGTTTGGCGTTGGCGAAGCAGATTTTTTTGCCTGCGGATTAAGTTTGGTTTTACACCCTAAAAACCCAATGGTTCCTACTGTCCACGCCAATTGGCGATATTTTGAAATGTATGATGAATCTGGAAAAGTAATCGAGCAATGGTTTGGCGGCGGACAGGATTTAACGCCTTATTACTTGTTTGAAGAAGACGCGAAACACTTTCATCTAACTTGTAAAACAGCTTGTGACAAACACAATCCGGAATTTTATCCGAAATATAAAAAACAATGTGACGCTTATTTTTGGAATGCTCATCGAAATGAAGCCCGCGGAATTGGTGGTTTGTTCTTTGATTATTGCAAAGCAAATGAACAAATGTCGATGGAAGATTGGTACAATTTCGTAACTGAAGTTGGTAATAGTTTTCTGGAAGCATACGTTCCGATTGTTGAAAGAAGAAAAAATCTGGAATATACTCCGGAAAACAGAAATTGGCAGGAAATCCGTCGTGGCCGTTATGTAGAATTTAATTTGGTTCATGACAAAGGCACTTTATTCGGTTTAAGAACCAACGGAAGAATTGAAAGTATTTTGATGAGTTTACCTCCGCACGTGCAATGGGTTTACGATCATCATGCAGAAGCAGGAAGCGAAGAGGAGAAATTAATAAATGTGTTAGAAAATCCGATAGATTGGGTTCTAAATTAAAATTTAGAAAAAGAGAATATTTGATTATTTTGTAAGATTATTTTTACTAAGTTAGTGCTCGGTAGCTATTTTAGCTATGTATGTAAAACTTATAAATTAATAAAAATGAATTTAAAAATAATTAGCATAGTATTTTTTACAAGTGTGTCTGGGTGTTTTGCTCAAAGTGACTCACTTCAAAACCCTTATAAAAAATCTTATAGCGATAAAATTACGACAAGTATATATTATTTAGATACTTCAAATAATTTTCAAATTGAATCAAAGGCCGATGGACAAAAATTATATATTGATCTAATTCCTGATCGAAGAGAACAGCTTGGTTTAACCGTAAGTTACAAGTTTATTGACATTTCGATAGGTTTTTCGCCAAAGTTTTTTGATATAAATAACAATACGAAGTCTAAACATTTTAATTTTGGTACACGCCTTTATTACAAAAAATGGATGCAATCATTCACTTTCATCAATCAAAAAGGATTTCATGCTCTTACTAGTGGTGTACAAGTAGATTTTCCTCGTATGAGAACAACAAAAATTGGTGGAACGACATCTTATATTTTTAATGATAAGTTCTCCTTTAAAGCTTTGACAGATCAAAATGAATGGCAGACAAAAAGTGCAGGAAGTTTTATTCCCACCTTTTCGTTTTATTACACTAATATAGATTTGAATGATCCTACCGATCCATCAACCGGAAATATGTATGTCTTTTCATTGGCTCCTTCTTATTTTTATAATTGGGTAATAAACAAAAGATTTCTGGTAGGTTCAGGAATAGCATTTGGTGCCGGGATTAATGATATGGATGGTGATGTTTCTGCTTTATATCAATTAGATCTTAATTTAAAATTAGCTTACAATACTGATCGGATTTTTGCTTACGCAGCTTTAAACAATATTGCTTTTTTACAAAGCAACTCAGCAACAGAAAGGTTAAATGACAATATTTCGACTTTAAAAATCTCTGTAGGATATCGATTTAATACTCCAAAAAAGGTAAAAGAAGTATATGATAAGGTAAACAAGGGAATTGGACTTTAAAAAGCATTAAAATTAGCAAGAAATAAACAAGGGCGGAATGCCCGAGATAACTGGGTTTTATAATTAATAAAATTTCATCATCATGGAAAATAGAAATGTAAAAATCAACACGGCACAATTAAACCGCATGCATTCCGGAAAAGGATTTATTGCTGCATTAGATCAAAGTGGAGGAAGTACACCAAAGGCATTATCGCAATATGGTGTATTGGAAAGCAGCTATACAAATGACGAAGAAATGTACGCACTTGTGCATGAAATGAGAACCCGTATTATTAAAAGTCCTGCTTTTGACAGCGAATATATTCTCGGTGCTATTTTGTTTGAAAACACAATGGATCGCAAAATTGACGAACAGTGGACTGCTGATTATTTATGGGAGAAAAAAAACATTGTCCCTTTTTTAAAGGTTGACAAAGGACTTGCTGACCTTGTAAATGGTGTGCAATTAATGAAACCTATTTCCAATCTGGACGAATTGTTAACGCGAGCTGTTGAACGAAATATTTTCGGGACTAAAATGCGCTCCGTTATTAAAGAAGCAAATACTGAAGGAATTCGACAAGTTGTTGAACAGCAATTTGCCGTAGGTTTACAAATCTTTGAAAAAGGACTTATACCCATTATTGAACCTGAAGTTGACATCTATAGCGCTGATAAAGAAAAATCAGAAGAAATTCTAAAAGAAGAAATCAAGAAACAACTTAGCTTATTGGATAAAGAGGTAAAGGTGATGCTAAAACTGTCTATACCAACTGTCAATGACTTTTATAGCGAACTTATAACTGATCCAAATGTTGTGCGCGTTGTGGCATTGTCCGGCGGATACGCTCAGGACGAGGCCAACCATAAACTCGCACAAAACCACGGATTGATTGCCAGTTTTTCACGAGCATTGTCCGAAGGTCTTTTTGCTAATCAGTCTAATGAGGAGTTTAACAACAAGCTTGGTAAAACTATAAAAGAGATTTATGCAGCTTCTATTACATAAGATGCTGTACAAACAGGATTTAATCTTCTAAAAAAGATAAAAAACATACAATAAACAATTTATAATTTCAGGCTAAAACCTGAAACATGAAACTTTAAACAAAAAAACAATGTTCCCATTACAAAGAAATCGCCGTTTAAGAACCAATGAATCTATTCGCTCATTAGTTCGTGAAACAAGTTTAAGTCCGCAAGATTTTATGCTTCCAATGTTTGTAGCTGAAGGAAAAGATGTAAAAGTTACGATTCCGTCAATGCCGGGAATCTACCGTCATTCATTAGACAATACCATTAAAGAAGTAAAAGAAGCTTGGGATTTAGGTATTAAAGCGGTAAACATTTATGTAAAAGTAAGTGATCACTTAAAGGACAATAAAGGTGTTGAAGCCTGGAATAAAGATGGTTTAATGCAACAAACCATTCGTGCTATAAAAGATGCTGTTCCGGAAATGATTGTAATGCCGGATGTGGCTCTTGATCCGTATTCGATTTATGGTCACGACGGAATTATCGAAAACGGCCAATTAATCAACGATGCAACTGTTGATGCTTTAACACGAATGAGTTTAAGTCATGCTGAGGCCGGAGCCGATTTTGTAGCTCCAAGCGACATGATGGACGGACGCGTTTTGGCAATTAGAAAAGCATTAGAAGAAAACGGACATCACAATGTTGGAATCATGAGTTATAGTGCTAAATATGCTTCGGCATTTTATGGCCCATTTCGTGATGCTTTAGATTCTGCTCCTGTAGATTCTCAAAATATTCCGAAAGATAAAAAAACGTATCAAATGGATTATGCTAATCGAATCGAAGGAATTCGTGAAGCTTTATTGGATGTTGAAGAAGGTGCTGACATTGTAATGGTAAAACCCGGAATGGCCTATTTAGATATCGTTCGCGAGGTAAAAAATGCCGTTCATGTACCTGTTGCCGTATACCAAGTATCTGGTGAGTACGCTATGGTAAAGGCCGCAGCTGAAAGAGGATGGTTAGATCACGACAAAATTATGATAGAGCAACTATATTGCATTAAGCGTGCAGGAGCCAGTATTATCTCCACTTATTTTGCAAAAGAAGCTGCTGTAATCTTAAATAAATAATCGATGAAAAAGGTATTATTCTTATCTGCCGTTTTAGCATTTGCATCATGTAAAAAAGAAAGTCAGGAACCTTTTGGGAAAGAAACTGAAAACAATACAGAAGCTTATTCAGAAGGAGAATCAGCGAAAGCCAAAACACCGGAAGCATTTGGAAAAGACATTTTTGAAGGAAAAGGAAATTGTATTTCATGTCATCAGGTTGACCAAAAAGTAATTGGCCCCAGTATTCAGGAAATCGCTAAATTTTATAAAGACAAAAATGGAAATATTGTAACTTTCCTGAAAGGAAACGCAGATCCAATTGTAGATCCGAGTCAGTTTCCGGTTATGAAAACCAATATTCCGATAACTCAGGCAATGTCAGATGAAGAATTAAAAGCAATCGAAGCTTATATTTACAGCAATTTAAAATAAACCTCTTAAATTATCCTTTCAAATTCACTGCTGACATACTGTTGTCACCACTTGATTATAAATTTGGATTCAAATAAATAATTTTAGGTACAATGGATATTCAAAAATTCAACATTATTGGAATTTCGATTAGAACAACTAACGAAAATGGGCAATCAGGGCAAGATATTCCTGCGCTTTTGAAGAAATTTATAGGAGAAGGAATTGCTGAAAAGATTCCGAATAAAATAAGCAACGATGTTATTTTTGTTTATACGGATTACGAAAAAGATCATACAAAACCTTATACTACTATTTTGGGATGTCCAGTAGAAGGTTTAGATTCTATTCCCGCAGAAATGACAGGTAAAACAATTGAAGGTATTCATTATGAGAAATTCGTTGCAAAAGGAAACCTAACTGAAGGTGCTGTTTACAATGAGTGGATGAAAATTTGGAACTCAGACTTAGACAGAAGCTTTACTTCAGATTTTGAAGTTTACGGAGAAAAAGCACAGAATCCTGAAAATGCAGAGGTTGACATTTTCATTGCAATAAATCGATAATAACAAAAACGGCGCTAAAATTAGCGCCGTTTTTTATTCTTTTAAATTACCAGATTTTAACTCGTTTATCCGGACTTACAAACATTTTATCTCCACCTTTAATTTTGAAAGCTTCATAAAAAGCATCAACATTCTGAATTGGAACATAAGCTCTGTACATTCCCGGAGAATGCGGGTCTGTTTTCACTTGGCTCTTAATTGCTTCGTCTCTTGTTTTAGTTCTCCAAACCGTAGCCCAGGAAATAAAGAAACGTTGCTCAGGAGTGAATCCGTCAATTAAACCAGGATTTCCGTGTGCTTTTAAATACAATTGTAAACCATCGAAAGCAGCATTTATTCCACCTAAATCACCAATGTTTTCACCTAAAGTAAATTTTCCATCAACGTGAATACCCGGTAATGGCTCTAAAGCACTGTATTGATTTGCAAGAGCATCTCCTAATGCTGTAAACTGTTTCAAATCATCTGCAGTCCACCAGTCTACAAGATTTCCTTCTGCATTATAACGTGCACCGGAGTCATCAAAACCATGTGAAATCTCATGTCCGATTACAGCACCAATTCCGCCATAATTTACAGCTTCATCCGCTTGATAATTGTAAAATGGAGGCTGTAAAATAGCAGCCGGGAAAACAATCTCGTTGTAAGATGGGTTGTAATATGCATTTACAGTTTGCGGAGACATTCCCCATTCTGTTTTATCAACCGGTTTCTTCAATTTCTCAATATCTTCTTTGAACTTCCATTTTGATAAATTGCGTACGTTTTCAAAATAACTTCCACCTTCAGCAACACTTTTAATTTCAAGAGCCGAATAATCTTTCCATTTATCAGGATAACCTACTTTAATGGTGATTTTGTTTAATTTCTCGATTGCTTTTACTTTTGTAGCATCAGACATCCAAGTTAAATTATTGATACGGTTTTGGTACGCCAAAATCACATTGTGAATCATATCAAGTGCTTTGGTTTTTGCTTCAGCAGGAAATACTTTCTCAACATACAACTTACCAAGAGCTTCACCAATACTACGGTTTACAACAGACAAAGCATTTTCTTCACGAGGCAGTTGTTTGATAGCTCCTCTTAAAGTTTTGCTGTAAAAATCAAAATTTGCTGCTTCGATATCTGTTGTTAATTGCGCAGTTGATCTGTTTAACAAAGTCCATTTTAAATATTCTTTCCATTGTGCAACCTTATTTTCAGTAAAAACAATTTGCACAGCTTTCATATAACGTGGTTCTGTTACAATAACGCTATCTAATTTTACCAAGCCAAGACCGGTAAAATAAGCATTCCAATTAATCGCCGGAGTCAACTTTTGAAGATCAGCAACTGTCATTGGGTTATATTGTAAACGGCTGTCTCTGCTCTCAACACGGTTCAATCTAGGAGTTGACAAAGCAGTTTCTAAAGCTAAAATTTCAGCAGCACTTTGTTTTGCTTTTACTGGAGATTCTCCAATAAACTGCATCATTCTTGCTACATGAAGCTCATATTTGGCACGTTTTTCTTTAGAATCTTTATCGTCTGATGTGTAATAATCTTTATCAGATAATCCTAATCTGCTCACGCCTAAACTTACAGAGTTCTTAGAACTGTTTTTATCATCGGCACCAATATAAATTCCAAAAAAGTCGTTTCCGCCTTCAGGTTCCATTTCAACCAGATACTTTTGAAGATCTGCTACATTTTTTATAGCATCTATTTTCTTCAAATAAGGCTGAAGTGGTGTAATACCTCTTTTGTTTCTTCCAACTGTATCTAAAACAGTATTAAACAAATTCACCGCTTTACCTTGATCGGTATTCGATTTATACTTTGGATTTTTTGAAGCATCCTTCAAAATTGCCATTGCATCTTTGTCTGTTTTTTTAATTAATTCGTTAAAACTTCCCCAAGTTGTTCTGTCACTTGGAATTTCAGTTTTATCTAACCAGGTTCCGTTTACGTATTGGAAAAAATCCTGGCTTGGACTAATTTTCGTATTCATATACGAAACATTAATCCCCGGTTCTTTTGAAGTTGTATCCTGAGCCTTTACTGCAGTAAATGAAAGAATTGCAGAAAAAGCACAAAACAAGGGTTTAGTAAGCTGTTTGTTCATTTTTGATTGTGTTTTTTGTGTGTACACAAACATATTGTTAATATTTGAAATTATATGTTAAAATTTTGCAATAATATGCTGACATTTTTACAATGAAAATACCTCATTTATATCAGCAAAAAATTTCATGAATATATCTTACACTTTTGCTTTCTAATTGAAATTGTTTTTAGAATATTTGTTAAAAGAAAAACAGTAACGTGAAAGCAAGAATACAAAGTGCCTTTTCAGGAAAAGTTGAAGCGATCGGACTACCGATTCTGGCTTTGTTCTGGGTGAGCTTTTTTTGGGGAACAACCTGGTTGGCCTCAAAAGAAGGTGTTAAACATATGCCCGCTTTGCAATTGGCTACTATTCGTCAGTTTCTGGGCGGAATTTTGTATGTTGGTTATTTCGTCATCAAAAAAGAAACTTGGCCAAAAGGCAAACAATGGCGTACGATTCTGGTTTTGGCAATTTTAAATTTCTGCTGCAGTAATGGGTTAAGTACCTGGGGCGTAAAATACATCAGCAGCGGATTGGGCGCTATTATTGGTGCCATTTTCCCAATCTGGATTGTGATCATTTGTTTCTTTAAAGGCGAACGTATTGCAAAATTGGCCGTTACGGGACTTTTGATATGCTTTGGCGGAATCTGTATTATTTTTATGGATCACTTGGGCGATTTTCTAAGACCTGATTTTCAATTTGGAATTTTTCTGTCTGTGGCTTCTACAATCACCTGGGCTTTTGGAATTTTGCATACCAAGAAAAAAGCAGCAAGCTTCAACCCGTATTTTAGTTTAGGATTGCAGATGTTGATTTCGAGTTTTATTCTTTTTGGAATTACTGAAACGGCAGGAATGAATATTCCATTAATTCAAATTCCGTTGAGTTCCTGGTGGGCAATTGGTTATTTAGTCATTATTGGTTCAATATTAACCTTTATTGCTTTTATATACATGCTGCAACATCTTCCAACAGAAATTAGTAGTATTTATGCTTATATGAATCCGATTGTGGCAATTATTCTGGCTTTCTTTATTTTTGGAGAAACCATGACACAGGCCATAGTTGTTGGAGTTGCTGTGACTTTAATGGGATTGTATCTGGTGAATAAATCTATTCGAAAATCTAAATTGAAGTAATTTACGAAATGGTACGCGGATGACACGGATTCGCTTTGCGAAGACGCAGATTTACACGATTTTTTTATATAACTTTAATAAATTGACGATTTACTTTGCGGGTCTTCGACTTCGCTCAGACTGACGATAGGAACTTGAAAAAACTTTGTGCATCTGCACCTTTATAAGATTAAAAAATAGGACGCTTATAAAAAAAATCAGCTTTAATCCGTGCTTTCGCAATAGCGAATCCGTGTCATCCGCGTACCATTTCGTAATCCAATCGTAAGAAAGTTATTTAAAATCACAACCAAATTCTGTTAAAAAGCGTTATAATTAAGGCTTTTAAAAAGCTCATTTCGTATTTTTGCACCACAAATTGCATTTATGAAATCCTTTTTATACAAATACCGAAAATTCTTTATTGTTCTAATTGTATTTTCAGTTGTTACTATATCCCTATTTTATTCGGCTTTAAAGCCACAAAAAACATTACCAATTTACAATCCTGCCGATGTAAACCCGGAATTGGTTGATAGTACAATTCAATATAAAAGCAAATACCACACAATTGCCGATTTTAAATTTGTAAATCAAAATGGCGATACAATTACTCAGAAAAACTACGAAGGAAAGATTTATGTTGCCGACTTTTTCTTCACCACTTGTGGGTCAATTTGCCCAAAAATGACCACCAATCTTGAAGATGTTCAAAAGGCAGTTTTGAATAATCCTAAAGTAATGTTGCTTTCTCATACTGTATTTCCTGAGGTTGACAGTATTCCTGTTCTTAAAGAATATGCCATAAAACATCATGTTGTTGACAGCAAATGGAATTTGGTTACGGGCGATAAAAAAGAAATTTACACAATGGCCAGAAAATCTTATCTAGCTGTAAAACTAGGTCGTCCCGATCAATTGTATGATATGGTTCATACTGAGAATTTTGTCTTGGTAGATCAAAAGAGACGCGTTCGTGGTTTTTATGACGGAACAAATAAAGAAGAAATTAAACGTCTTCTAGAAGACATCAATTTCTTGTGTCAGGAATAAAATGCCTTATTTTTAGAAAGATTTAGCATTTAGAAAAGTGTTAAATGCCTTGAAATAAAGAATAATTGTCTATTTTTGCAATCTAAATTCAATCTAAATAAGCTTGCAAAATACTATCCATACCCTAAAAAAAGGCGAAAAAGCCATTATCAAAGATTTTGATATCGATTTGATTCCTTTAAAACTACTAGAGATGGGTTGTTTGCCGGGCAACTTAGTCGAATTGCTTCAAATTGCTCCTTTTGGAGATCCTTTATATTTAGATATTAATGGTTCGCACGTG
Source organism: uncultured Flavobacterium sp. (assembly GCF_963422545.1). Lineage (NCBI taxonomy): Bacteria > Pseudomonadati > Bacteroidota > Flavobacteriia > Flavobacteriales > Flavobacteriaceae > Flavobacterium > uncultured Flavobacterium sp. The sequence goes on along the minus strand of NZ_OY730249.1, from coordinate 127,968 downwards.
GCCATTCGAATTGAAACTGCTCGTGAAATTGAAGTTGAACTCATCAAAACCAATTTGTCATGAGCGTTCAGAATATAAATGTTGCCCTTATCGGGAATCCAAATACCGGAAAAACCTCAGTTTTTAATCAACTTACAGGATTAAATCAACAAGTGGGGAATTATCCCGGAATTACTGTTGAGAAAAAAATTGGTTTCTGTAAATTACCTCACAACATCAAAGCTAATATTCTGGATTTACCAGGAACTTATAGTTTGAATGCCAGTTCGATGGACGAAAGTGTGGTAATTGAGCTTTTGCTGAATAAAAACGATAAATTATATCCTGATGTTGCAGTAGTTGTAACAGATGTTGAAAATCTGAAACGAAATTTACTGATTTATACTCAAATAAAAGACCTTGAAATTCCGACGATTTTAGTCATTAATATGTCTGATCGTATGGAAAGTAAAGGAATTACGCTTAATATACCTTTTTTGGAACAAAAACTAAAAACCAAAATTGCTTTAGTAAGTTCCCGTAAAGGTTTAGGAATCGACGAATTGAAAGAGTTAATCGTTTCATACAAAACAATTCCGCATGAACCTTGTCTAAATGCCTCGGTTATTGACACTGAATATTTTAAAAAACTACAACACGCTTTTCCCAATCAACTATTGTATAAATTATGGTTGGTTATTACGCAAGATGTAAACTTTTTGAATTTAGAACGAAATGAAATCAGAAGCACATTTACTAAGTCACATTCAGAATTAAAACGCTTACAGCAAAAGGAAACCATAAAACGTTATCAGTTTATAAATGATGTTTTAAGACAAGGTTTGCAAGTTGACGAATCAATGGCAAAAGACATTAGGGCTAAACTGGATCGTGTTTTAACACACAAAGTTTGGGGCTATGTTATTTTCATGGCTATTTTGTTTTTGATTTTCCAATCGATTTTTAGCTGGTCAACTATCCCTATGGATTTTATTGACAGCACTTTTGCTTCTTTAAGCAGTTGGACTGCGCAAAAATTACCAAGCGGGATCCTAACTGATTTACTTTCGCAGGGAATCATTCCGGGAATTGGCGGTGTTATTATTTTTATTCCGCAAATTGCCTTTCTATTTCTGTTTATTTCTATTCTGGAAGAAAGCGGTTATATGAGCCGTGTTGTCTTTTTGATGGATAAAATTATGCGCAAGTTTGGGCTTTCAGGGAAAAGTGTTGTGCCTTTAATTTCAGGAACTGCCTGTGCAATTCCGGCAATTATGGCAACTCGAAATATTGAAAACTGGAAAGAACGTTTAATTACTATTCTCGTTACACCATTTACAACCTGTTCTGCAAGATTACCGGTTTACACCATTATTATCTCTTTGGTAATACCTGATGAACGTCTTTTTGGAATATTAAATATGCAAGGATTGGCGTTGATGTTGTTGTATTTATTAGGTTTTGGAACTGCCATTTTATCGGCTTATATTTTAAATAAGATTTTAAAAATAAGCTCTAAAACATATTTCGTTGTTGAAATGCCAGGTTATAAAATGCCTCTTTTAAAGAATGTTGGAATTAATGTGGTCGAAAAAACGAAAGCTTTCGTTGTTGGAGCAGGAAAAATCATCTTGGCAATATCGGTTATTTTGTGGTTTTTAGCTTCTTTTGGACCTGGAGAAAACTTTAACGAAGCAGAAACTATTGTAAAAGAAAGATTTGTCGACAAACCTCTTGCTGCAGTAGAATTTGAAAATGAAGTTGCTTCTCAAAAACTAGAGAATTCATACATAGGAATCATGGGCCGCGTAATTGAACCTGCAATTGCCCCTTTAGGTTACGACTGGAAAATTGGAATTGCGATTATCAGTTCATTTGCTGCACGTGAGGTTTTCGTAGGAACTCTTGCAACTATCTACAGTGTTGGAAATAGTGATAATGAAGCTACAATAAAAAGTAAAATGCAGGAAGAAATAAATCCGGAAACGGGTCGTAAAATCTTTAATTTTGCTTCTGGAATATCATTACTGCTTTTTTATGCTTTTGCAATGCAATGTGCTAGTACACTTGCCATTACCAAAAAAGAAACCAATTCCTGGAGATGGCCAGCCATGCAGCTTGTTCTTATGAGCGGACTTGCTTATTTTGTCGCGCTTTTAGCCTATCAACTTTTAAAATAAACAGCCATGATACAGGAAATTATAGCTTTTGCCATTTTATTTATTGCCGTTGGTTTTTTGATCAAAAAGTTCTTTTGGAAATCTAAAAAGAAAAAAAACTGCGGAGACACAAATTGTGGATGTTCTTAGAAAGAGGTTCAAAGTTGCAAAGGTTCATAGGGACAAAGGTTTAAAGCGCTTCTGCTTTGCTCAACCTGACAAATGGCTGATATTTAAAAAAATCCAACTTAAAAAATGGCAAATTATATTTACTATATATTCTTCATATCCTTAAATCTGTCAATATTTTTAATTCTTTCTAAAAAAGTTCTTTTAAACAGATACCTCAATTTAAGCATTGCAGCTTTTTTTATTATTGTTTATTTAAGACACAGATTAAAACACAAAGCTTCACAGAGATTTAAATTTCTTTGTGAAGCTTTGTGCTATTCTTAAAGTGTCTTTGTAGAACACAAAAAATGTCGTTTTCTATTACATAAAAAACTTTTATTTCCTTTTTTTAATTTTGTGTAAATTAAATTTGAGAAATTTAAACTCATCGAAGATGTCAGAAGAAGATAAAATAGAAATAATAAGAGACAATAGAGTTGCAAGATTATTATGGTTCTCACTCGGATTTTTTTGTGCTGTAATTACAACGTATTTGGTTATGAAGCATCACTCTTAATATTGAAAACTGAGACTAAAAACTTACTTCACTCCTTCCCACTCTGCATAGAACTGAGCCAGGAACGTTTCCATAAAACGATGTCTTTCAGCAGCGATTTGTTTTCCCGTTTCGGTATTCATTTTATCTTTTAAGAGTAAAAGCTTTTCGTAAAAGTGATTTATCGTTGGCGCATTATTCTTTTTGTATTCTTCCTTCGTCATATTCGTTATTGGAGCAATTTCAGGATCATATATGGCACGATTTTTAAATCCACCATAATTGAACGCTCTTGCAACTCCAATCGCTCCTATAGCATCTAAACGATCCGCATCCTGAACGATATCTAATTCTACAGAAGAAAACCTCTTTTCGAAATTTCCGCCCTTATATGAGATGTTTTCGATGATATTTACCACATGCTGAATAATATCCTCTGAAACATTCTCTGATTCCAGAAACAAATGTGCCGTTTTTGGCCCAATCGTTTCGTCTCCGTTATGAAATTTACTGTCAGCAATATCATGAAGAAGTGCACCTAATTGCACTACAACCAAATCGCAGTTGGTATCTTTTGCAATTAAAAGTGCATTTTTGTAAACACGTTCGATATGAAACCAGTCGTGTCCGCCTTCGGCATCGTTTAATTTTTCTTTTACAAAAGCAATTGTTTTATTTATTAAATCAGGATTATTCATAATTGTTATCTGGTATTTTCTTATGTTGAGAAATGGCTCGCAGATTTGGCGGATTAAGCGGGTTTACGCTGATTGTTAATTATTGCTTCTAAATAAAAAAGTTGATTGTCAAAGTTTTGAAGCTTCAACAATCAACAATATTTTCAATATCAATTTTGAATCTGAAATCAGTTTCAGAACAATCTAAAATCAGAACTCTAAAATTTACAATCTCGCTGGTTCAACCCATTTAAAGATATGTGATTCTTGCGGAATTACTAATCTTTCAGAGATTCTTGCCATACGAGCCGGTAATTTCATTAAGTAATCACGTGCTTTTTCGGCCTCATCTGTTAAATTAGAAATCTTATCAATTTCCCATTTATCCATTAATTTTTGCATGATGTCTACATAATCGTTTGCAGTGTAAACACCTATACGTTGTGCAGAATCAGAAAATTGTTCGAAAGCTGAACTGATCTTTTGACCAGATTCTCTTAGGAAATGTGCCGGCATAACGATTTTTTGTTTCATCATGTATTGAAACGCCAACATCATTTCGCTTGGATCAACCGCAAAAATACGCGTAACAAATTCGCTGTATGCATGGTGATGACGCATTTCGTCACCTGCAATCATTTTACACATTTTAGACAACTTGTTATCACCAAATTTCTTAGCCATTTGTGCTACTCTATTGTGCGAAACGTAAGTTGCTAATTCCTGGAAACTAGTATATACAAAGTTTTTGTATGGGTCAGATCCAGTTCCGATATCAAAACCGTCGTTGATCAGATGCTGTGTAGTCATTTCGATTTCACGCATGTTCACACGACCAGACAAATACAAGTATTTATTTAGTAAATCACCGTGACGGTTTTCTTCTCCAGTCCATTGCCTGATCCATTTAGACCAACCATTTCCGCCATTTTCTACCTGATTTATACCTTCCACGTCCATTAACCATGATTCGTATGTTGGTAAAGCCTCCTCAGTGATTGTATCACCAACAAGCGTTACCCAAAAATCGTATGGTAATTCTTTGGCAATTTCACGCAACTCTTTAACCTCCTCAAAGAAGTTATCTCCTTCAGAATTAGGCAAAAAGTCTGACGGCTGCCAGATTTTTTCCACTGGAATTAAATACTGTTCTACGAAGCTATCCACGTTTTTTTCCAAAAACTGCATTACTTCTAATCTAATGTTTTTTATAGACATTACTTATTTAAGATTGGGACTTCTGTTTCAGAATTATTTCTGAAATCAAAAATCTATTTATACTCGTTTACTCCTTCTACAACAGCCTTTTCCGTCAATCTCATTAACTCGGCAAAATCATAATCTTTTACAGCCATGGCTTTATGCGCGGTAAAGGTAAGGTGATTTCCCAGACCAACCGGAAAAAAACCATATTTTACCATTTTCCATGAATTATTGATGCTCACCGGTACAACATACGCTGAAGGCGCATATTTACATAAGATTTTTAAACCACTTTGAGCAAATTCTTTAGGCTTTCCTGTTTTACTTCTTGTTCCTTCAGGAAAAATAACAGCAGATCTTGTATTTTTTTCAATATATTCAGACAAGCCCTTAATAACCGGAATGGCTTGTTTTGGGTCTTTACGGTCAATTAGCACTGATCCTCCGTGACGTAAATTGTATGATACACTCGGGATTCCGCTACCTAACTCTTTCTTGCTTACAAATTTACAATGAAAACCTCTAAAGTACCAAATCATTGCGATGATATCGTACATACTTTGATGATTACAAACAAATATCAAAGGAACTCCTGTTGGAATTGTTTCTCTATTTTCGATTTTATAAGTGGTTCCTACCAGATTTGTACATCTTAAAAGGAAGAAATTCAAATAATCAACACTTTTTTTATGCGCCTGATAGCCAAAAACATTTAGGCAAATCCATTGGATTGGATGAAAAACAGCCAAAACCAAACCAAAACATAAATAGTAAATTACAGATATTGGATATGAAATTATCTTTTGCATGCTTAAAAAAATTAAAGGCCAAAAGTAATAAATAAATTTTTAGCGCTATAAAAATTGAAAACAATAACCGTTTTTATGGTTTAATTGTACCTTTGCTCCTAAAATTGCAAATTTTTTCTGAATTAAATGAATTTCACTTACCCTAAAAATGAACGCTTAAAGAGCAAAACGACAATAGGTTTACTGTTTTCTGAAGGAAAATCGGTTTCTAAATATCCGTTGCGTTTGGTTTACCGTCAAGCGGAAGTTGACTCAGCAGAAAAGATCAAAATTGGGGTTTCGGTTTCTAAAAAATATTTCAAAAAAGCCGTTGATCGCAATTACTTCAAACGTGTTTTGAGAGAAACTTACCGTTTAAACAAGCACTTGCTTTTGGATAATATTCAACAGCCTTATTCTTTGATGTTTTTTTATCAGACAAAAGACAAATTATCGTACAAAGAAATCAATACCAAAACGATTCAGTTATTTGAGAAATTCATATCTCAAGTGAATAAAGTACCTGATTCTGAAAATAAAACAGAAGCGTAAATCCCCAAAAAGCAACTTTATTTATCAAATTATACGAAAAATTATAAAAAAATTGTAGTTTTAAATTTAATTTGAAATATTATGCGATATATTTTCTTTTTGTTATTTGCTGTTCTCACTTTGTCTAGTTGCGAAAAACAAATAGGAAGTGCTAATGTTTCGGACGAAGCCGTTTCAGCGATTAGAGTGTCGTCACCCGGCCAACCCGGTGAAGATAAAAATGCTGTAATTCCTCAAAAAATAATCAAAGAAGCTTTTCTTAAATTTGAAACAAACGATTTGGAAAAAACGTTCGATCAAATTAAAACTGCAATTGCAGCAAATAAAGGCAGTGTTCAAAATGATTCTCAGGAAAAAGATTACGGTACTATTAGCAGAAGGCTTACTATACGCATTCCTAGCCAAAACTTTGATCCTTTCTTAGAATCTATATCAAAAGGCATTTCTTATTTTGACGAAAAGAACATTTCGTCTCAAAATGTTACAGAACAATATATTGACCTATATTCGAGATTAAATACAAAACGCAAACTCGAAGAACGTTATATAGAAATATTAAAGAAAGCCACTAAAGTAAGTGAGATTCTGGAAATTGAAAAACAGATTTCGGCTATTCGTGAAGAAATTGAGGCCAAACAAGGTCAACTCAAATATCTGGAAAGCAGAGTTTCTGAAAGTACTGTTACAATTGAATTCTACAAAACTATTGCTCAAAAAGAAGGTGTGAAAATTTCGTACGGATCAAAAATCTGGAGTGCTATTCAGTCCGGATTCTATAGTTTGTCAGATTTTTTACTTTCTCTTATTAGCGCTTGGCCGTTTATTATACTATTTTGCGTACTTGCTTATTTTATTAGAAAAAGATTTAAAAGAAAAAAAACATAATCATGTATCCTTATTTCAAAAAGAAGTTCATTATTCCAACCGTTGCAGCTGGATTTTTATTTGTTGGAGCCAGTTTCAAAGATGATTTCTTTGAAATCGCCAAGCAAATAGAAATTTTCACGACATTATTCAAAGCGGTAAACACTAATTATGTCGACGAAACAAATCCGGGGGATTTGATGGACAAAGCCATAAAAAACATGTTGGGAAGTTTAGATCCTTATACGGTTTATTTTAATGAGCAAGATGTTGTAAACTTTAAGATCAACAATACGGGCGAATACACCGGAATTGGTGCTATGATCTCCAGAAAAAAAGATCGTTTAATTGTTCGTGAGCCTTATAAAAATTTCCCTGCCGATAAAGCGGGACTAAAAGCCGGTGACGAAATTATTCAGATTGGAGATGTTTTGATTGCTGATTTTAAAGATGATGCTTCACAATTACTAAAGGGAACAAAAAACACTAAGATTACCATAAAATACATTCGTCAGGGCAAAACTTTTACAACTGAATTGGTTTTGGATGAAGTTGACATTAAATCTGTTCCTTTCTACGGAAAAATAGACGAAAAAACAGGTTATATCGTTTTGGCTCACTTTAGCCGAAAGGCATCTAATGAAGTGAAAGATGCTTTAGAAAAACTAAAAGCTGACGGAGCAACTCAAATTGTTCTTGATTTAAGAGGAAACCCGGGCGGTTTGCTAAACGAAGCTATTGATATTTGTAATTTATTTGTCCCTAAAAATGAGGTTATTGTAACTACAAAATCAAGAATCGAAAAACATAATAATACTTATAAAACGACCAAAGAGCCTATAGATACACAAATTCCATTGGCTATTTTAGTAAACGGACGAAGCGCATCTGCCTCTGAAATTGTTTCCGGAGCTTTGCAGGATTTAGATCGTGCAGTAATTTTAGGAAGCCGCAGTTTTGGTAAAGGTCTGGTTCAGCGTTCTGTTGATTTGACTTACGGAACTCAGCTAAAAGTAACCATTTCTCGTTATTACACTCCTTCCGGACGTTGTATTCAGGCATTGGATTATGCTCATAAAGACAAAAATGGTGTTGCCCAAAAAACGGATGCTAAAAACTTTAATGCTTTTAAAACCAGAAAAGGAAGGACGGTTTACGATGGCGGAGGTGTTTTGCCTGATATTGAATTAGATGAAGCTAAAATGAGCCCGATTACAACTGCTTTGTTAAAAAACGACGGAATCTTTGATTATGCGACTTCGTATTATTACAAGAATCCAAATTTAGGAGATAAGATTCCAACGGTTACAGATGCTGATTATACGAACTTTAAACAATACCTGAAAACGAACAAAATAACTTTTGACACTGAAACTGAAGTGGCTTTGAAAAATACTTTGGCTGCAGCCAAAACTGAAAAAATCGACGAAACGATTGCTCCGGAATATCAGCAATTATTAAATGCTCTTGAAAAAAGCGAATCCACTTTACTAGATAAAAATCAAAAAGAAATTAGAAATCTAATTCAGGAAGAACTTATAAAAAGATACCAATATCAAGAAGGTTTGTATCAGTTTTACATTAAAAACAATTCAGAAATTAAAAAAGCAGTGAACATATTAAACAATCAAACTGAGTATAAGACGATTTTAAAAATGTAAAAAAGAATGAAGATCTGTAGAGCCCTATTTCTGTTTATTATTTACAATTTATCGGCACAGCATAAACCTATCGAAACGATCTATTTTGATTTCGACAAGTATGACCTTACAGATCAACAAACCAAAGTTGTAACTAATTTTATTAAAACGATTGACACTGCAAAAGTCGAGTCAATACAGATTTACGGTTACTGCGACGATCGTGGTAATGATGAATATAATTTTCGCCTGTCAAATAACCGCGTTAATACCATTCAGGAGTTGTTAATTTCGAATGGTTTTAATCAAAGCCGAATCGTCATTCTGGAAGGAAAGGGACGCGTGGTTGTGAGACCTGATACGGTCGAAAATCTACATGAAACAAGATCCAGAAACCGTCGTGTAGATTTGATTGTTGTAAAACGAAACAGTTTTGGCAAAGGAATCTATAATTCTTTTAGAAATGATTTGAAGGTTGGCGACAAAATCTATCTTGACAACATCTTATTTGATCTTGGAAGTTCAAAACTCACCAATAATTCAAAAAAAGAATTAGACAAAATCGCCGAAAAGCTTCTGCAAAAGAAAAATTATCAATTTGAAATTCGAGGTCACGTTTGCTGTACTCCGGAAATATATAGTGACGCAATTGACAAGGTTACTAAAGAAAGACGACTTTCCTGGAACCGTGCTAAAGCCGTTTTTAACTATTTAATTTCGAAGAAAATCTCTAAAAGCCGCATGACTTATTTGGGTTGCGGCAATAAATATCCGTTAGGAAAAGGTGATGCTCTCGATCGCCGCGTTGAATTTGTGATTACGAAAGTTTAGGTCATTTGCCACAAAGTCGCTAAGTCACAAAGTGTTTTTTACTTAAAGTTTTACTCTAAACTAAGTTACTAATTATTTCTTTTAAAGATAATTACAAACTAAACTAAAAACAATGTTTCATTATTGCAACTTTGTATCTTTAGTTGTTTTCATTATCCTCGAATCATTTCAATATGCGGAATATCATCTTCCAGATACATTTCGCTTGTTTGAACAAATCCGTGACTCTCGTAGAATCTCTTTAGATATAATTGAGCGCCTATTGTAATTTGGTCTTTATTGAAATGTGCTTTTATTCCGGCAATGGCTTCACGCATTAAATCGTGCCCCCATTTTTTATCTCTGTAATTGGCATCAACTACAACTCTTCCGATAGATGCATTATCAAAACTAATTCCGGCGTCAAATAAACGCGAATACGCCACTATTTTGCCATCATATTCTCCTATTAAGTGCAATGCTTTCTTGTCTTTGCCATCAAGGTCTAAATAAACGCAGTTTTGCTCTAATACAAAGATCTCACTTCTTAGTTTGAGCAAATCATATAACTCATGAACCGTTAGTGCTTCAAACGGCTTTATTTTCCATTTTAATTCCATTACTATCTATTATTGATATTAAAGGCTCTAATTTAATTTAAAAAAATAAAACAAACCCAAGATTTCCCACATATAAACAAAAATCCCGACTACATCTTGTAATCGGGATTTTAAATTATCAGATTATAATATCTAAATAATCTATGTGAGGTTATTTTTTCTTCATAATAATTTCCATGCTCTTGTACTCTGCTCCATTCTTGGTGTCGAACATTTCCATTTTACGGGTAGTTGGATCAACAATAGTATATACTTCTCTGTAAGGTGTTTTTTTGCCGTTTAACGGATTTACCATGTCGCCTTTGAGTTCCATACTTTTTGTTTTGTCGTCATACATACCAGTGGCAACCATCATACCTGTTCCCATATTATCAATAAAGGTTGTGGTGTATTCTTTACTGGCATTGTTGTAGGCTAATGTGCTTTTGCCTTCAAATGGTTGCCCCATCATGTTTCCCTGATAATTGGCTTCCTGATAACGACCACCAAGTACCATTTTGATATTTGCTGTAGAGGTTGCTTTCTGTGGTTTTCCATTTGGTTCTTCCCAGAAAGTCATATCGCAGTTCCAGGTTCCTGTTTCATCTGCCATCATTTTATGAGGAGTTCCCGGCGTAGCATATGCTGTCCATAATTTCATTTTTGTTGCTGAATCTAAAGGTTTTTCGGCAACTGGTTCTTCTGTTTTAACACTATCAGTAACTTTTGCAGTTTCTGTTTCAGTTTTTACTTCTTTCTTACATGAAACAAAACACAACGCTAACATTGATACCGTGACATAAATTTTTTTCATAATTAACTGATTTAATGGTTATTAAAACAAAAGTATGAAAAATATACAAACTATCTTTTATCTATCTTAACTGATTTTATGATGGCTTCCAGATCCAGCATTAAATCTCGTTCTTCGTTTGATGGTGAATAACAAAATCCTTCTATAACCAGGATTCTATTATAGGTTTCGTCTACAATAGCATAATTTATAAATGGACCGGCCATAAAATCATTCTTTAATTCCCAGCTTCCTTTGGTTTCAAAGGCTTTCTTTCCGTCTAATTCTGTGGTTGAAAAATAAGGTGCATAAGCTTCTCCGGTAATCATTCGCGTATTGGGTTCACGGCCTTTGATATAATATCCGATAGAATCCCGCATTTTGATAATTCTTCCAACAACGTTTGAACTTCTTTTGAAATCATGAAGAGGAATTTGATAAATAAGCAAGCTTGTGTTTCCGCTAATAATATCATTTTTGAGCCAAATAAAGTTCTTTTTGTGCAGCATGTACTCATATCCTGTTGGTATCTGAATGTCGATATGAAACTTATTTTTGATAACAGCCGGATGCAGGAGTGATTTGCTATTATCTTCCTGAATTTTTTGAATTTCGGCATCTCGAATTATCTTAATGATTTGTGCCGAATTCAATTCGATACTACAAATTATATCATCGATTGATTTTCCGTAAATGCGAAATGTGTTGTGTGGTAATGCTTTACTTCGAATAATTTCGAATTTATCTGTGGCTGCTTTTTTTACTACAATAATGCTTCGACTATCGGTAACGAAACCTTCAAGTAATTTGGCTGGATATTGATTGATTGTAAATAGTGGTTCTTCCTGGGTAAGTCCCCAAACCGGCGAGGCAAATTTATTTCTAATAGTATCGCCCACTTCTCCATACCATAACTGATCGTCTATGATTATAGAAATTGTATTTGTTTTACCGGAAATTGGCTGAGATTGTCTATCGTTTTTAAAACACGAAATCAGCACAAATGGTAATAGTAACAATAAAAAATGGGTTTTATTCATTTTATTAGTTTATGAAATAAAACCCAAATTTAAATAAGATTTTTTATTATCCGTTTATTTTAAGTTTCATTCCGGGTTTAATATCTCCATCTTTAATGTTATTCCATTTTTTAATATCTGAAATTGTTACTCCCGGATATTTTTTAGAAATACTATATAGAGAATCTCCTTTTTTAACGTAATAATCTGAACCTAGATCTTTAGATGAAGTTGCTTTTTTCTTAAAAGAATCTACTGACGCATTCAAAGCAATAGCGGTTGTAACTGTCGAAGCTTCTTCAACTTCAGGAACTGCCTTAGAAATCACTAATGTTTTTCCTAAACCAATATTGTTTGAAGTCAGATTATTTAACTCTTTTAAGTCTGCAATAGTCGTACCGAATTTTTTAGCGATGCTTCCTAAATTATCTCCAGCTGCAACAACGTAATCTTGAGTTTGTGCAACTGTTTTATTATTATCGTCAACAGCAGCAATGGCTTCTTCTGATTTTTTCTCTACAATCGCATTAGTTTTAATCTCTTTTGGATTTTTAACTACTGCATCAATATCTGATTTAATCTTTAAAGTTTTTCCAAGTGCAACTGCATTCGATTTAAGATGATTCCATTTTTTTAAATCAATAACATTAACGTTGTATTTTTCAGCAATTGCTCCCAGATTATCTCCTTTTCTAACTTTATAGAACTGAATATCTTTAGAAGTCTCAACATTCTCACGTATTGGTCTTGCTTTTGGAGCCACTTTTAATGCTAACTGAGCCGGAAGGGTTTTTCTTTGTGATTGATACGCTACGTAATCGTAGATCTTATTTTCGTTTGAAACGAAAGTCGCAATTTTGTCTTTCGGCAAACGCAAGAAATGTTGTTCTCCTTGATAACAAGGTATTACATTTAATTTATAAGAAGGATTTAAAAGCTGTATCTGAGATTGCGGCATGTCTAACAAATCTGCGATTTGTTTGAATGACATTTCTTTTTTGACATAGATTGTGTCAGTTTCAAAGTTTTTAACAACTGCTCTTTCCGGATTAATTCCGTGTTCTTTATGGTATTCAAAAAGATACATTGTTGCTAAAAAAGCGGGAACATAACCTTGTGTTTCTTTTGGAAGATAATTACGAATATCCCAATAGCTTGTTTTTCCACCAGAACGACGAATTGCCTTAGTAACATTTCCAGGTCCGGAATTGTAAGAAGCTAAAACCATCTCCCAATCACCAAAAATCTTGTACATCTTGGTCATATATTCTGATGCCGCAGCTGTAGCTTTAAGTGGATCGCTACGTTCGTCTATATAGGAATCAATTTTAAGTGCGTATTGTTTTCCGGTTCCGTACATGAATTGCCAAAGACCAGTGGCGCCCATTTTAGAAACTGCTTTAGGGTTTAAAGCAGATTCTACAACGGCTAAATATTTAATTTCTAAAGGAACGTTTTGTTTGGCAAAAGCGTCCTCAAAAATTGGGAAATAATATTCTGATAAAGCCATTAATCGAGAAAACGATTTTTTACGATTCTTAAGAAATGACTTTATTATATTTTCTAAACCTTGATTGTATTGTATCTCAAAAGGTGATTTCTCATTCATCGCCGTAAGTCGTTGTTTTAGCAACTCTGTTGGCAACTCTTCATCAACGGTAACATCTGTGTTAATGGTTTGAATGTCTTTTGTAAGGTCGTCATAAATATCTAAACTTGTTAGTTCTTTCATCCAAAGACTGTCTACGCGAGTCGCTACATCATCTTTTTTGAAAGTACTTTTAACTGAATCCAGATAAGATAACTTTACTTCTGGCTTAATTTCTATTGTTGATGTTGTTGCAACTTCCTGCGCAAACATCGACATCGAAAAAAGAGCCGAAACCACTATTGATAATTTTTTTACAATCATATAACATCTTTTTAAAATCCTATAATACAAACAATTACAGAAGTCTTATTTTTGCAAACTTAAATAGATTAACGATGAAAAATACGCAAAAAAATGTTAATTGTGATATTTTAGTCTAAAATCGCGGCGATTCCAGGTAAAATTCTTCCTTCTAACATTTCAAGCATTGCCCCGCCACCAGTGGAAACGTAGCTCATTTTATCTTCAAAACCAAACTGTTTTACAGCTGCAACGGAGTCTCCTCCTCCTACTAGTGAAAAAGCACCGTTTTGAGTCGCTTCGGCAATATAATCACCTAATGCAATAGTTCCTTTAGCAAATGATTCCATTTCAAAAACTCCTAATGGACCATTCCATAAAATAGTTTTTGACTCCAAAATTACTTTTTTGAAGTTCTCTAAAGATTTAGGACCTGCATCAAGACCTTGCCATCCATCAGGAATTTCTCTTACATCAACTACTTTTGTGTTTGCTGTATTTGAAAAATCATCTGCCGCAATTACATCAACCGGAATATGAATTTGAACTCCTTTTTCTTTAGCCAATCTTAAAATTTCAAGTGCTAATTCTTGTTTATCATCTTCGCAGATAGAATTTCCAATTTTACCACCTAACGCTTTAACAAATGTAAAAGTCATTCCGCCACCAATGATCATGTGATCCACTTTGTCCAGAATGTTTTCAATAACTGTAATTTTAGAAGAAACTTTAGATCCTCCAAGAACTGCAGTAACCGGTTTTTCACTATTATTAAGTACTTTATTTAAACTTTCAATTTCTTTAGCCAATAATGCTCCAAAACATTTTTCTGTTGGAAAAAATTGTGCAATAATTGTAGTCGAAGCGTGTGCTCTGTGTGCTGTACCAAAAGCGTCGTTTACATAGATATCTCCAAGTGAAGCCAATTCTTTTGCAAAAGCAACATCTCCAGCTTCTTCTTCAGCATGAAAACGTAAATTTTCTAATAATAAAACTTCTCCCGGTTGTAAATTTTTAGCTGCCGTTTGAGCTGCTTCTCCAACGCAGTCTTCAGCAAACTTAACCTGAACTCCTAAAATTTCCGAAGCTGTTTTTAAAATGTGTTTTAATGAATATTTTTCTTCAGCACCATTTGGTCTTCCTAAATGCGACATTAAAATTACACTTCCGCCTTGCGCTAAAATTGTATCAATTGTTGGCTTTGCTGCTTCAATACGTGTTGCATCTGTTACATTAAAATTCTCATCCAGTGGCACATTAAAATCAACACGGATAATTGCTTTTTTATTTTTAAAATCGAAATCGTTTAAAGTTTTCATTATATAATTTTTTAATTTTTCTGATAGAAAAACAAATATAGAACTTTTAAAGTAGTAATAAATTTGAAAATTCTAAAAATAATGTAACAATAACAACGAAAACGTTGTAAATCATGAAAAAAAACAAATTAAGTATTAAAACTGCTAAAATGCTTATAAATCAAATTAATCGTGAACCGGACCTTGTGTACAAGGACAGTCACTGATTGCTTGTAAGAAATCAAATCCGATGGTTATTACGTGCGTACCAGTATTGTAAGCTCCAAGATCATTGAACATTACCTGATACGAATATCCAAAATAGAATTTAGATTTCATGAAACCAGCCATTGGTCCAACTGATAATGGCTTTGGAAACTGGTCGTTTAAGAAACGATATGAAACTCCAATCCAGTAGTAATCTTCGTAACGATTGTAACGTCTGTACTTGAAATTTAAATCGGTTGAGGATCGTTTATCACTTGCAAAGTATTGAAAGTACGCTGACGGCTCGTATTCGATACGGCTATTTTCGGCATCTCTAAAAGTATATCCGGAATAAACCTGATAGTTAGAAAGCAAATTAGGCTCTACTCCTCTGTACTTATTTGTATTTTTCTTTAGGACGTTGTTTGCATTAAAACTTAAAAAAAAGTTTTTATTACGGTACAAAGCACTAATGTCAAAGTTGTTATTTGCATTATAACGATTATCTGTAACACTTGGATCTATAACCGGATGCTCATAAGGATCTGTATTAAACTGATCAGTATCAATCCTGAAAGTATTAAAGTTATACGAAATACCAAAAGATAAGTACTGCTTTGAATAATAATCTAAAATAATATGATGCGCAAAAGAGACTTTAGCACCGGTTTGTCTTGTATATCCGTTTTTATCATTGTAAATCGAGATACCAACTCCTGAACGGTCCAAAACTCTAAAATCAGCATATACCGATTGATTCTCCGGCGCATCTTTAATTCCAACCCATTGGGTTAATCCATTGGCTCTAATTCTAAGATTATCACCAATACCTGCATAAGCAGGAGAAAGCACAAAAGGGTTATCAGCCAAATACTGGGTAAACACTGGTAGGTTTAACTCTTGGCTGTAACTTGTTGTTACAGCCATGAGTACTAAGGATAAAATTAATTTTTTCATTGTAATAATTTTTTTAGATAACATCATAGGGGCAATTATTTTGTTATCTGTATAAAGTGAAATGTCCAACAAACTCTCTTGCATCTTTCTCGTCATTTAGTTTAAGAACATACCAGTAATCACCTGAAGGCAATTCTTCGCCATTGTACTTACCATCCCATTTTTGACCGTAGTGATATTTAGCAATCTCACGACCGTATCTGTCGAAAATAGAGAACACTAAATTTGTATAAATGTTTGTACAACCAGGACCCCATCCGGTATAATAAGTACCATTTGGTGTAAAGTAATTAGGCATACATACATCTACATATTTAATGTAAATAGATTTCTTATCTGTACAACCGTTTTTATCTCTAACAGTGATTGTATAAGTATCTGTTTTATAGATCGTGAATTTATTTTCAGAACTAAAGTTGATACCATCTATACTGTACTCGTAATCTTTACTTCCGCCAGTAGCTGTCGCTGTGATCACGTTCCAAACACCTTTTTCTTCAGATAAAGTTAATACTAACGGATCAACAACTTTTATTATAAAACTTGTATCTGCATAACATCCGTTTGTATGTGTTACTCTAATCTTGTGATTACCTGGAGTAAGACCTGTAAAGATGTTATTCATTTGTGGTTGACCACCATCTAAACGATAATCAAGCTCAGAATGATCTCCATCGTAACCAGGATCTACTGTTACCATATTCGAAGCTGCATTGTTCACACAGTCATAGTTAACTTCATTAGTTGGATTAAGCGTAACTGCCTTATCCATTGCAATGTCTACCTTATTGTCACAACCTTGTGCGTCTACGAAGTAAACAATATGAGGACCTCCTGACAAGTTCTTGAAATCAAATGTTGTCTGACCTGCTGTACCTTTAGTAAATGGTCCGGTTTCAGAATCAAGACTCACGCTATAATCGGCAGTACCTCCTGATAATATAATACTGAATGAACCATTTTTCTCACCAGCACATATTTCCGGCAATAAAGTACCATCTACCAATGCTCCATTTAATGGGTCTGGTTCTTTTACGTGAACATCTTTGATGAATATATAACATTCGTTTTCGTCCTGAACTAATACATCATAGAAACCTGGTTTCAAGTTTTCGAATATATTTTTGTCAAAGAACTGTCTGAACTCAGGTTCAATAGCATATTTATAAACTCCTGTTCCGCCTTTAGCGTTTACAACAATTTTTCCATTATTGAAACCATTACAAGAAACCGCTGTTGGTATTGCTTCAGCTGATAAAGCTACATTTGGCTCTGATATTTCAATCACAGCAGATGTCTCTGAACAATCTGAACTTGCTAGTTTTACTATGTAAGTTCCAAGAGGTAATTGTGTAAATACTCCCGGAGTAAGCTGCGTTGGCGCCGGAGTAATATTAACTCCTGCAGCATTTTGCAACGTAAACACATAGTTTCCTAAACCACCTGTTGCTACGGCTGTAATTGTACCTTCTGAACTTCCTTTACATTTAATATCAACATCAACTACACTTACAAAACTTAATTTTGGAATTACCGGAACTTCAACAGTATTTGATACTGTACTAATACATCCGCTTGCATCTTTTACGAAATACTTGTAAGCTTTATCAGCTGTTGTTCTAGGCAATGTAACATCAACAGTTGAATTGAATGAAGCTGAATAATTAGTTCCATCTGCACTATAGTAATATGGTGCTTTTCCTCCTGTTGCCGTAATTTTCAATATTGGTACTAGTTGACATGTTTCATTTCTAGCTATCGTCAACTCAGCTTTTACTTTTGTAGGCTGATCAATAACTACTGTGTTAGAAACACCTGAACAACTCCAAGTATCTTTTGCAGTTATAGTATAAGTTCCTGCTTTTAATCCTGTAAATTGGTTAGTACCTTGTGATTCTTCAACTGTTACAGTTCCGTCAGCTAATACTCCGTTTAACGTGTAAGTATAATTTCCTGAACCTCCAGTTATTGAATTAATAGTTACAACTCCATTTTCATTATCAAAACAAGTTAACATTGGTGTTGCACTTATCTGGATTTTTATTGGTGCCGGGTTTGTTAGTTTAGCATTAACAAACGCTTCACAACCAAGACCGTCTTTAACAAAAACAGTGTAATCTCCAGCTGTTAAGTTATCAAATTTAGGTGAACTATTGTAAGCTTTTACAATTGTTGTTCCTAATCTTAACTCATATAGATAATCACCTGGCCATCCTCCTGTTGCTGAAGCGATTATTGCACCGTCTTTATTACCTGCAAGACAAGTAATGTCTGATTGTGTTTTTGTCACTGCTAAAGGAGCTGTAGCCTGTTCAATTGTAAATGTATATGGAACTGGACAGAATGGGCTATTAACTAATGTTGCTTTAACCGTATACGTTCCTGCTTTTAATCCTGAAATCAAGATTGGTCCGGCAGAAGTTGTAGTTCCAGAACTTGGTACTGGACCTGTAATTACATAACTAAATGGTCCTGCATCATTTGTTGGAATTAATTGGTTATCAACAAAAGTCAAGTTAACACTTCCGTCAGCATCTCCATAACAAACTTTCCCTTTTACTGGTTGAACATTAATCGCAAATGTATTTGGATCAGAGATATAATAAGGTTTCTGAATACTACATCCTGTTGTAGGATTACTTATTGTAATAATATAGTTACCTATTGCCAATCCTGTAAATATTCCTGTAGTATTTGATACATTATAAACTGTTGTACCAAATCCTGAAACATTGTAGTTTAATAAAGCAGGTACACCACCTGTTGTTGCAACAGTTACTGTAATATCTTCATTTGAAATACAAGTAATTGGAGTATTAACAGTTACTGCCATATCATCCATTGTGATAAATGGGGCAATTACAATTGGTGTTGTAGAGAATCCTTCACAACCTTTATCATCAATTACTTTAACAGTATAAGAACCACCTAAAGTATTTGCTTCAGTATAAACATTTGAAGATCCAGTCTGAACTACAACTCCTGCTTTACTGAATTCATAAACAACATAGTGCAATGAACCTCCAGTTACAGAGTTAACTGTAATTGTTGCGTAATTAGTAGCATTAGTTCCCGCAGTACAATTAAATCCTGATACTACTGGGGCATTTACAACAATTAGTGCTGGTTCTATAATTCTCACATCTTCTTGAGCTTTACAACCTCTACCAGAGATTACCATAACAGTATAATCACCAGCTTTTAGGTTAGAGAATACATTTTGCTGCTGAGGCCCAACGGTAACAGAAGTACCATCAATTGCAGTACCTGTTAATTTATATGTATAAATTGGATTATCATTAACACCAGGTGCATTAGCATCTATGTTTACAATAATTTGTCCATCAGAGAATCCTTTACAAGAAACATTTGTTGCGTTCAAATTAAATCCAGTAATAACTGTTGCACTTCCAAGCGTGACAGTAACAGAATCTGTACATCCAGTAAGAGCATCTCTAACTTGTACAATATGTGTTCCTGGGGCAACTCCTGTAAAGTGAGCTGTAGCTGCATTTACAATTACACCTCCATCTAAAGTATATCTATAATTTGTTGATGCTGAACCTCCAATTGCAGAAGCGTCAATAATTCCGTCATTAAAATCACAACTTGGTAAAGCAGTAACTGTAGCTTTTAAATCAAGTGTTGGTGAAATAATCGCAGCTGCCATAACTGTAGTTGTACATCCATTGGCATCTCTAACTGTAATGTCATATGATCCTGGCGCTTTAACTGTAAATGAATTACTTGATTGGAAGCCATTTCCAATGCTGTATTCATATGGTGCAATACCAGAAGTTACATTTACAGTGAATGTGTAATCACCTGTAAGACTAGCACATTGACTAACCACATTTGCAGTAACACCTGTTGGTAATGCATCAGTAGCAATTGTTACATCTTTTTTATTAATACAACCTCTGGCATCTTTTACATAAACATCCCATTGTGTATTTACTGTTGGATCTAAAACTGCACTTGCACTATTTGTATAATCTGTAGCTGTTGGAACAACTGCATCTTGTACAAAAGCATAAACATAGTTTGGAGTTCCTCCCGTAGCTGTTACAGCTACTTTTGCTCCAAAATTACAGTTTGCATTAACATTTGATGCTACTGTTAATCCTAATACTGTTGGTTGAGCAACCGTAACGGCAATAGTAGCAGCACATCCTGTAACCTCGTCTGTAACCACTATTGTTTGTGTTCCAATAGCAAGTCCTGTAAGGTTGATTATTGCAGCATTTTGAGCTACAATAGCTGGTGCGCCGTTAATTGAATAACGATATGTTCCTGCGAAGTTCCCTACTGTAAAGCGAACTGCTCCGTCTGAACCTCCATTACAAGAAACATCACTAATTAATTGACCAGCTACTGTAATATTAGTTACCGGTGTTACTGTGTATGATTCCTGATATTTACATCCATTTGCATCCGTAACCTCAAATACATAAGTATCCGGTGCCAATGTGGTAAAGATTCCACTTGTTGCTCCACTTACATTTGATACCGCTGATGCCGGTGATAATATAGCGTAGCCTAATGGTCCAACTCCGTTTGTAGCAGTTAATGTAACTGTACTTGTTGTAGTTGTACAGGTTACTGGAGTAGATGTAAAATTCAAATCTGTTGGTTTGTTCAATGCAGGGATCATAACTGATACCGGTACTGCAATAACACATCCTTTAGAATCTTTTACATAAGCTGTTACTGTACCTGATGTGTACGTAGAATACGTATTGGTAGATGAGTAACTTACTCCTGCGTTAAAGCTGTATTGGTAAGGTGCTGTTCCTGTTCCTGCTGTAACATTTACCGTAACTAAGGCTGGTTGTGTAGCATTTCCTGCTCCACAAGTTAATCCTTGTGTTAATACCGCCGTTGCCGCAATAGCGCTAGGCTGAGTAATGGTAACTGTCATGGCAACTGAAGTACATGATTTAGAATCCTTAACCACAATATTATATGTTCCGGCTGTTAATCCGGTAAATACATTTGAAGATTTGAATGTAACTCCATTATCATTACTGTACTGATATGGTGCAATACCATTTGCAGCCGTAATAACAATACTTCCGTCATTTCCACCAACACAACTTACATTGTTTTGTACAAATGTTGCTGTTGGTACTGTTTTAGGCGTTACAACAACCGGAATAGAAACCGCCTGACAACCTTGACTATCTGCAACTCTGAAAGTATATGTTCCAGGAGCTGTAGCTGTATAAGGCGAAGTAGCCGGTACATAAGTTCCACTATTATTGAAATCTACTTCAAAACCACCATAAGTATTGGTTCCTTGTGTTGCCAATAAAGTAATAGTAGCTGAACCTGCACATGTTAAATCTTGAGTCAAGCTGGCTTGTAATAATAACTCTTGTCTTAATGTATAAGGACTTGAAACAATACAACCATTACCATCTTTAATATAGAATGTGTAGTTTCCTGGCGCATTCAATACAAAGTTAGGGCTTGCAAAATATCCATTTCCAATACTGTAAGTAGGTGTTCCTACATAAGTACCCGTAATAGTAATTGGCACTGATCCTCCTGTATAACAATATAATCCTGCTGATGAATTGATTGTTGGTAATGCATCAGTAGCAATTGTTACATCTTTTTTATTAATACAACCTCTGGCATCTTTTACATAAACATCCCATTGTGTATTTACTGTTGGATCTAAAACTGCACTTGCACTATTTGTATAATCTGTAGCTGTTGGAACAACTGCATCTTGTACAAAAGCATAAACATAGTTTGGAGTTCCTCCTGTAGCTGTTACAGCTACTTTTGCTCCAAAATTACAGTTTGCATTAACATTTGATGCTACTGTTAATCCTAGTACTGTCGGTTGAGCAACCGTAACGGCAATAGTAGCAGCACATCCTGTAACCTCGTCTGTAACCACTATTGTTTGTGTTCCAATAGCAAGTCCTGTAAGGTTGATTATCGCAGCATTTTGAGCTACAATAGCTGGTGCACCGTTAATTAAATAACGATATGTTCCTGCGAAGTTCCCTACTGTAAAGCGAACTGCTCCGTCTGAACCTCCGTTACAAGAAACATCACTAATTAATTGACCCGCTACTGTAATATTAGTTACCGGGGTTACTGTGTATGATTCCTGATATTTACATCCGTTTGCATCTGTAACCTCAAATACATAAGTATCCGGTGCCAATGTGGTAAAGATTCCACTTGTTGCTCCACTTACATTTGATACCGCTGATGCCGGTGATAATATAGCGTAGCCTAATGGCCCAACTCCGTTTGTAGCAGTTAATGTAACTGTACTTGTTGTAGTTGTACATGTTACCGCAGTAGATGTAAAATTCAAATCTGTTGGTTTGTTCAATGCAGGGATCATAACTGATACCGGTATTGCAATAACACATCCTTTAGAATCTTTTACATAAGCCGTTACTGTACCTGATGCGTACGTAGAATACGTATTGGTAGATGAGTAACTTACTCCTGCATTAAAACTGTATTGGTAAGGTGCTGTTCCTGTTCCTGCTGTAACATTTACCGTAACTAAGGCTGGTTGTGTAGCATTTCCTGCTCCACAAGTTAATCCTTGTGTTAATACCGCCGTTGCCGCAATAGCGCTAGGCTGAGTAATGGTAACTGTCATGGCAACTGAAGTACATGATTTAGAATCCTTAACCACAATATTATATGTTCCGGCTGTTAATCCGGTAAATACATTTGAAGATTTGAATGTAACTCCATTATCATTACTGTACTGATATGGTGCAATACCATTTGCAGCCGTAATAACAATACTTCCGTCATTTCCACCAACACAACTTACATTGTTTTGTACAAATGTTGCTGTTGGTACTGTTTTAGGCGTTACAACAACCGGAATAGAAACCGCCTGACAACCTTGACTATCTGCAACTCTGAAAGTATATGTTCCAGGAGCTGTAGCTGTATAAGGCGAAGTAGCCGGTACATAAGTTCCACTATTATTGAAATCCACTTCAAAACCACCATAAGTATTGGTTCCTTGTGTTGCCAATAAAGTAATAGTAGCTGAACCTGCACATGTTAAATCTTGAGTCAAGCTGGCTTGTAATAATAACTCTTGTCTTAATGTATAAGGACTTGAAACAATACAACCATTACCATCTTTAATATAGAATGTGTAGTTTCCTGGCGCATTCAATACAAAGTTAGGGCTTGCAAAATATCCATTTCCAATACTGTAAGTAGGTGTTCCTACATAAGTACCCGTAATAGTAATTGGCACTGATCCTCCTGTATAACAATATAATCCTGCTGATGAATTGATTGTTGGTAATGCATCAGTAGCAATTGTTACATCTTTTTTATTAATACAACCT
This sequence comes from uncultured Flavobacterium sp., assembly GCF_963422545.1. Lineage (NCBI taxonomy): Bacteria > Pseudomonadati > Bacteroidota > Flavobacteriia > Flavobacteriales > Flavobacteriaceae > Flavobacterium > uncultured Flavobacterium sp. The sequence continues at coordinate 104,513 of NZ_OY730249.1, read as the reverse complement.
CTGGCATCTTTTACATAAACATCCCATTGTGTATTTACTGTTGGATCTAAAACTGCACTTGCACTATTTGTATAATCTGTAGCTGTTGGAACAACTGCATCTTGTACAAAAGCATAAACATAGTTTGGAGTTCCTCCTGTAGCTGTTACAGCTACTTTTGCTCCAAAATTACAGTTTGCATTAACATTTGATGCTACTGTTAATCCTAGTACTGTCGGTTGAGCAACCGTAACGGCAATAGTAGCAGCACATCCTGTAACCTCGTCTGTAACCACTATTGTTTGTGTTCCAATAGCAAGTCCTGTAAGGTTGATTATCGCAGCATTTTGAGCTACAATAGCTGGTGCGCCGTTAATTGAATAATTATATGTTCCTGCGAAGTTCCCTACTGTAAAACGAACTGCTCCGTCTGAACCTCCGTTACAAGAAACATCACTAATTAATTGACCAGCTACTGTAATATTAGTTACCGGTGTTACTGTGTATGATTCCTGATATTTACATCCATTTGCATCCGTAACCTCAAATACATAAGTATCCGGTGCCAATGTGGTAAAGATTCCACTTGTTGCTCCACTTACATTTGATACCGCTGATGCCGGTGATAATATAGCGTAGCCTAATGGTCCAACTCCGTTTGTAGCAGTTAATGTAACTGTACTTGTTGTAGTTGTACACGTTACTGGAGTAGATGTAAAATTCAAATCTGTTGGAGGATTTAATGCCGGAACATTAACACCATTTGTAAAAGTAAACAAACATCCATTAGCATCTTTTACTAAAACATTGAAAGTTATTCCTGCATATGTCTCATAAGTATTTGTTGAAGTATAAGTAACTCCATTATCAAAACTATATTTATATGGAGCAGTACCTGCAACACCCGTAACAGTAACAACTGCCTTAGAAGGCGTATTACCTGAACCACAAGTTAAAGCTGTTGTTATAATAGAAGTAGCCGTTAATGGTCCTGGTTCTGCAATTGTTATTGCACTACCGGTTAAAGTACAAGATTTAGCATCTTTAACTGTGATTTGGTATGAAGTACCTGCTGTCAAACCTGTAAACTCATTTAAAGTCTGGAAAGGTCCTCCATCTAATTTATATTGGAAAGGTCCAACTCCACCTGTAACATTTACAGTGATTGCACCATTATTACCTCCATTACAAGTTACATTAGTTACTGTAGTACCAAATGTAATAGCCGGAATTGGGTCTAAAGTTAAAGTTGTAGTAGCCTCACATGCAACAGGCAATTTTGCATCTTTTACTTTAAAAATATAATTTCCTATTGCACTTGTAGAGTAAACATTACTTGCCATTGTTATAAATGAACCTCCATTTAATGAATATTCATAAGTATATGCCGTATTGTACCCTCCTGAAGCTGTTAATGTAATTGTTGCATTTGGAGTTACTGTACAATCCAGTTCTTTAGTAATCTGTGCATTAATTTGCAATTGTGGTTTCACTTCATATGGAATAGTTGCAATACAACCATTTCCATCTTTAATGTTCAAATTATAAATTCCCGGTGCGTTAAATGTGAAACTAGAACCTGCCTGGTAAGCACCTGTGTTAACACTGTAAGTTGCTGGTCCAACAGAAACAGTTCCTCCAATTACAATTGTAAATGGATTACCATCATAACAAATAGTTGCTGGAGCAGTAACTATAGGGTCTGCATCTTTAGTTAAAGCAACTGAAAATTGTTTAATACATCCATAATCATCTTTAGTATAAACAATATAATTACCTGCATTTGCATTAAATGTGTTAGCACTAGCCCAACCTGCACTTGCTTCAGTTGGTGCTGGATCACTTGATAATAATAATTGATAAGTATACGGTGCTGTTCCATCTTTAGCAACGGCTGTGATAACTCCTGAATTATTAGCACAATTTGCATTTTTAATAACTGATGCCGTTAAGCTCAAAGCAATTGCAGATTCTTTTATCTCGAAAATCGCAGAAGCAGATTCACAATTATTATATGAACTTGTACCGTGCTCAATAATCTTAATATAGTAGCTGCCCGGTAATAAGTTTCCTGGACCCGGTGATGGATATGTAATCGTAACCGGTGTTCCAAAAGTAACAGGCACATTAACTAATACTCCTACTGGTGCATTTGAAAATGCTTTAAAAATTTGATAATCTACAGAATTTGTAGTACTATCAAAATTTGAGACTGTAAAAGTTACACTACCATTATTTGCATTTTTACATGTAACATTTTTCGCTACAGCTACAACTTTTAAAGGTGAAGCCGGCAAAATTGGACTAGCACTTTTTACATAATAACATAAAGTAGTTAAATCGTGAACTACAAAGGTATATGTAACACCCGGTGTAAGATGATCAAATATCTTAGTATCTGGGGTACCTGGATCAGCTGGGTAATATGTCGAAGTATATGGCGCTGTATTCGTTTCTAAAATTCCGAACTCATAATTACCACTTCCTACAATCGAAATAACTTTTACAACTGCAGTTCCACCATTTGTACAATCTGGAGCAACAGTTGTAATGTCAATTGATAAATCAGATGGAGGCGAAGCCATAGTAATTTGTTTACTCAAACTACAACCATTTGCATCAATTACATTAATTGTATAAATACCAAAATTTATAATATTAAATGTATGATTTTCATTAGTTACCGCTACATAAGGGTTACCAGCGATTACATCTCCGAAATTATTAGTAATAAAATATTTAAAAGGAGCTGTTCCTCCTGTTACACCTTGAACAGTGATAGATCCTAAACTAGTTCCTCCTGGATTATTACAAGTTATATCAACCTTAGTAAGAGCAAAATTAATTGCAGCTGGCTGATTAATAGTAATTGTCTTTGTGTCTTGACATCCTTTTGCATCAGTTACAGTTATAGTATAATTACCCGCAGCCAAACCAGAAGTTTGAGTAACATAATCATGGAATGTAGTATTATTATAAACATTAAATACAAAAGGAGCTAATCCTAATGAAGTATTGTTGACAATTGAAATGGCTGCAGTATTATCACCATTACAATTAATAGATTGCGTTTGTGTTACACTAGTTATAACCGGAAGAACAACTGCTGTAGTTGTAATTGCAGTAGTTGTTACTGCCTGACATCCGTTAGCATCTGTAACTCTAAAAGTATAAGTACCAGCAACTGTAGTATTAAATACATTGCTAGCCATTGCTGTATATGTAGCTCCTGAATCATTAGAAGATTCGTAAGTATATGAAGCATTATTACCATTTGTAGCAGTTAATGTAATTTGAGCAGCTTGTGGTACACTACATGTATTGTCTTTATCTAAAGTAGCTGTTAAAGTTAATTTTGGATAAACAATAACCGCATTACTTGTTGCTGTACAGCCATTACCATCTTTAACTGTTATAGTATAAGTTCCCGGTGTACTAACAGCAAATGTATTTCCTGCTTGATAAGAAGCGCCATTATTTATACTATACTGTAAAGGAGCTTTACCTGTTCCTGTAGCAGTAATTGTATATGTACCAACTCCGAAACATTGTCCTGTTGCCGAAGCACTAACTGTCGGTGCTGTATCTTTAACGATCGAAATATCTAATTTGAATGTACATCCATTAGCATCAATGATATGAACATCCCAATTTGCATTAGTTGTTGGATTAAGATTTGCCGTGTTTGTATTTGTATAAGTTCCTGCTGGTAAACCATCTTGTACAAATGAATATCTGTACGAAGGAGTTCCGCCAGTAACCGTCACCGTAACTGCAGATGTAGAAACGCCACAATTAGCATTTACTGCCGTATATGTAGCATTTAAAGCTGCTGCAGGTTGGTTAATCGTAACTGAAGCATTTGCGCTACAACCTGTAACTTCGTCAGTAACTACAATTGCATAAGTTCCTGCTACCTGATTTGGTAAATTTATTGTTGAAGAACTTTGTAATGTAATCGCAGCAGCACCATTAATGCTATAGCTGTATGTTCCTGCAAAACCAGAGACAGTGTATTTTACCGTTCCCGTATTTCCACCATTACATAAAACATCACTTAATTTACTACCCAATACTGTTATTGGTGTAACCGCATTAATTGTATAAGATTCTGTATAATAACATCCATTTGCATCGGTAACTCTGAATGTATAAGTACCAGGTGTTAATCCTGCAAATGAAGTTCCTGTTTGTTTTGCTCTAATAATAGGAGACGGTGCAATAGTTTCATATTGTAACGTTCCTACTCCGTTTACTGCTGTTACCGTAACTGTTGTTGATGTTGCAGTACAAGTAATTGCAGCATTTGCAAATGTTAAGTCTGTTGGTGGGTTTAATTTGAATAATGTTCCACTTCCTGTAACCGGACATCCTCCTGCATCTCTAACCGAATAAGTATAAGGCTGATTAGCTCCGTTGTCGTTTAAAGTCAATACATTATTTGAACTATAACCACTTCCGTTGAAACTGTACTCATATGGGGCAGTTCCTGTTCCGGCTGTAACATTTACTGTTACCGTTCCGGCTACTTTTCCGTTACTCGCATTACAGGTAAAACCTACTTCTGCAACTGTAGCTGCCAAAGTAGACGGCTGAGTGATCGTTACTGATATTGTCCCAACACATCCTTTACTGTCTTTCACATAGAAAGAATAAGTTCCTGCTGCTAATCCAGAGAAAGTAGCTGTAGGAGTAAATCCTGTAACAGCATTGTTGCTATAAGTGTAACCTCCAGAACCGCCGGCTCCAGTAAGAGTTACTGATCCATTTGCTGCTGCATTACAAGTAACATTTACCTGAGTAGCTGTAACTGTTGGATTAGCAATTGGAACTACTGTTGCATTTGTTGTTGATGTACAACCATTAGCATCAGTAATCACAAATGTATAACTATCAGCATTTGCTAAAGTTACCGGTATTGTAAATGTTGGACCTGCAATAGGTGCACTTGGTGCGCTTGCTGCTCCTGATCCTTTTTTAACTGTATAAGTATATTGTCCTTTTCCTCCAGAAATAGTAACCGTAATTACTGCATTAGGCGAAGCTGAACAGTCTAATTCTTTTGTTACAGCGGCAACTGTTGTCAATTGTCCATAAACAATTGTTGATACCGGTGCTGTAGCCGTACAACCATTTTTGTCCTTAACAGTAACTGTATAAGTACCTGCAGCAACCGTAAAGGTACCGCTTGGCTGGAAAGCTCCTCCATTAATGCTATATGTCAATGGTGCTAATCCTGATCCAACTGCTGTAAAGGTAAATCCTGAACCTGAAGCTGTACACTGATTGTTTACAGTAACAGAAGTTACTGATGGCAATGCATCTCCTACAATTGCAATTGAATTTTTAGTAATACAACCATTCGCATCTTTTACATAAACATCCCATGTAAGATTACCTCCTGAATTAGTATCAACAGTAATCACATTACTGCTATCATAAACCGTTGGTGCTGTCGGTCCTGCAATTACTGCAGCATAACTATAACTAGCAGTTCCTCCTGATGCTGTAACTGTAATCTGTGCATTGTCATTATTACAGTTTACATTAGTAGCAACTTGTGTAAATGTCAAGGCATTTGTTGGTTCATTAACCACTACAGTAGCACTATTCACACATCCTGTAGCGTTATCAGTTACCTGAACTGTGTAAGTACCTGCCGCTACATTTGACAGTGTTAAAGTGTTTCCTGATTTTACAAGTGTTCCTGTACCTGCTGTTAAGCTGCTGGTATAGTTACCAACTGTAGCCAATCCGGAAACAGTAAAGGTAACTGATCCTGTTGATCCTCCTTTACACAATACATCGCTGGTTTTGTTTCCTGTAATAGCAATTGGTGTAACCGCATTAATTGTATAAGATTCTGTATAATAACATCCATTTGCATCGGTAACTCTGAATGTATAAGTACCAGGTGTTAATCCTGCAAATGAAGTTCCTGTTTGTTTTGCTCTAATAATAGGAGACGGTGCAATAGTTTCATATTGTAACGTTCCTACTCCGTTTACTGCTGTTACCGTAACTGTTGTTGATGTTGCAGTACAAGTAATTGCAGCATTTGCAAATGTTAAGTCTGTTGGTGGGTTTAATTTGAATAATGTTCCACTTCCTGTAACCGGACATCCTCCTGCATCTCTAACCGAATAAGTATAAGGCTGATTAGCTCCGTTGTCGTTTAAAGTCAATACATTATTTGAACTATAACCACTTCCGTTGAAACTGTACTCATATGGGGCAGTTCCTGTTCCGGCTGTAACATTTACTGTTACCGTTCCGGCTACTTTTCCGTTACTCGCATTACAGGTAAAACCTACTTCTGCAACTGTAGCTGCCAAAGTAGACGGCTGAGTGATCGTTACTGATATTGTCCCAACACATCCTTTACTGTCTTTCACATAGAAAGAATAAGTTCCTGCTGCTAATCCAGAGAAAGTAGCTGTAGGAGTAAATCCTGTAACAGCATTGTTGCTATAAGTGTAACCTCCAGAACCGCCGGCTCCAGTAAGAGTTACTGATCCATTTGCTGCTGCATTACAAGTAACATTTACCTGAGTAGCTGTAACTGTTGGATTAGCAATTGGAACTACTGTTGCATTTGTTGTTGATGTACAACCATTAGCATCAGTAATCACAAATGTATAACTATCAGCATTTGCTAAAGTTACCGGTATTGTAAATGTTGGACCTGCAATAGGTGCACTTGGTGCGCTTGCTGCTCCTGATCCTTTTTTAACTGTATAAGTATATTGTCCTTTTCCTCCAGAAATAGTAACCGTAATTACTGCATTAGGCGAAGCTGAACAGTCTAATTCTTTTGTTACAGCGGCAACTGTTGTCAATTGTCCATAAACAATTGTTGATACCGGTGCTGTAGCCGTACAACCATTTTTGTCCTTAACAGTAACTGTATAAGTACCTGCAGCAACCGTAAAGGTACCGCTTGGCTGGAAAGCTCCTCCATTAATGCTATATGTCAATGGTGCTAATCCTGATCCAACTGCTGTAAAGGTAAATCCTGAACCTGAAGCTGTACACTGATTGTTTACAGTAACAGAAGTTACTGATGGCAATGCATCTCCTACAATTGCAATTGAATTTTTAGTAATACAACCATTCGCATCTTTTACATAAACATCCCATGTAAGATTACCTCCTGAATTAGTATCAACAGTAATCACATTACTGCTATCATAAACCGTTGGTGCTGTCGGTCCTGCAATTACTGCAGCATAACTATAACTAGCAGTTCCTCCTGATGCTGTAACTGTAATCTGTGCATTGTCATTATTACAGTTTACATTAGTAGCAACTTGTGTAAATGTCAAGGCATTTGTTGGTTCATTAACCACTACAGTAGCACTATTCACACATCCTGTAGCGTTATCAGTTACCTGAACTGTGTAAGTACCTGCCGCTACATTTGACAGTGTTAAAGTGTTTCCTGATTTTACAAGTGTTCCTGTACCTGCTGTTAAGCTGCTGGTATAGTTACCAACTGTAGCCAATCCGGAAACAGTAAAGGTAACTGATCCTGTTGATCCTCCTTTACACAATACATCGCTGGTTTTGTTTCCTGTAATAGCAATTGGTGTAACCGCATTAATTGTATAAGATTCTGTATAATAACATCCATTTGCATCGGTAACTCTGAATGTATAAGTACCAGGTGTTAATCCTGCAAATGAAGTTCCTGTTTGTTTTGCTCTAATAATAGGAGACGGTGCAATAGTTTCATATTGTAACGTTCCTACTCCGTTTACTGCTGTTACCGTAACTGTTGTTGATGTTGCAGTACAAGTAATTGCAGCATTTGCAAATGTTAAGTCTGTTGGTGGGTTTAATTTGAATAATGTTCCACTTCCTGTAACCGGACATCCTCCTGCATCTCTAACCGAATAAGTATAAGGCTGATTAGCTCCGTTGTCGTTTAAAGTCAATACATTATTTGAACTATAACCACTTCCGTTGAAACTGTACTCATATGGGGCAGTTCCTGTTCCGGCTGTAACATTTACTGTTACCGTTCCGGCTACTTTTCCGTTACTCGCATTACAGGTAAAACCTACTTCTGCAACTGTAGCTGCCAAAGTAGACGGCTGAGTGATCGTTACTGAACCAGTAGCTGATAAACATTGTTTGCTATCTTTTACCTGATAAGAATAAGTACCTGCTGCTAATCCTGTATAAGTTGTCGTTGCCGTAAAAGCGCTTCCATTAAAACTATAAGTATAACCTCCAGAGCCGCCAGCTCCAGTAAGGGTTACTGATCCATTTGAAGAACCATTACAACTAGAATTAACCTTTGTAGCTGTAACCGTTGGATTAACGATTGCATTAATAGTTGTTGCTGTTGTAACCACGATACAACCTTTTGAATCAGTTACTCTAAACTGATATGTACCAGCAGCGGCAGAATAAACATTCGTAGCCATTGCTGTATAACTTGTACCTCCATTAGTAGAAACTTCATAAGTATATGGAGCGGTTCCACCTGTTGGTGTAACGGTAATTTGTGCATTAGGTGAAGAAGTACAATCTAATGCTTTTGTTGTTGCTGTTACTGCTGTTAACTCTGGAGCGATAACAATTCCGCTAACTGTAACCTGACAATTATTACTATCAGTTACAACTATAGAGTGAGTTCCTGTCCCTACATTTGTAAATGTATTTGAATTTTGTGCTGCAGCCCCATCTAAACTATAAGTCAATGTTCCAGAACCAGTTGCTGTTACTACTAAAGTAGCTTTATTGACAGTATCATAACAAAGATCTGAACTGGCAGCCAACACTGCAGTAGGTGCAGTGGGTGCTACAACATTTACAACTGCTGAAGCAGAAGATACGCATGAATTTAAATCTTTTGTAACTACTGTATAGGTACCTGATGCAACATTAGTAAATGTTCCTGAAGTTTGAAATGGTACTAAAACTGTAACACCATTTGAAGCTCTTAATTCATAACTGTAAGCCGGAGTTCCTCCATTTGCTGTTCCAGTAATAGTAGCACCAGTAGTACAAGTTGCTTGTTTAGTAACAGCAGCAGTAATTGTTAAAGCAGCTGGTGTACCGATTGGTTGAGAAAATGGGAAACTACAAGTAGTTGCATTATTATCAAAGCGAATTTGAATTGCATATGTTTTACTTGTTAATCCTGTAACAGTTACAGGAGAAACTTTAGAATTTACCCAAGTACCACCATTATCTATAGAATAATCAAATCCATATGGTAGATTAAAATTTTGTGCTGCTAACGTAATTTCTCCATTACTAGTACCGTTACAAGTCACATCTTTATGTCCTGTAATTGAAGCCGTAAACGCCTTATTACTACCAATAACAACAGGGAAATCTTTCTGGCTAATACATGATTTTGGTAATTGACGAACCCATATATCATCTACAAGTAAATCATTTCCATTGAATTTATTATTATAAGAACGAATTACAAAACTAAGATTATTATATGCACCCGGATTTAAAGACAATTCTTTGTACTCCCATTTTTCATCTCTTGGAACTTTCCAAGGATTTGCAGTATCAGTTGTTGCAACAATAGTTTCCGGTCCGCCTACTCCATTTAAGTTATTAATCAATTGAATAGTTAATTCCGGATCATAAAAACCGCTTCCACTAGTACTCTTCATTAAATTTTCTGCCCATAAAGAAATAATTACAGGTTGATTTACAATAACATCTTTAATAGGTTTACTATATATAATACCTCCAACTCCTGCCGAACTTCCAATATTAACACATAAAAATCTTCCTAATGGATCAGCGGGTGTAGTGTGATCTTTAGCAACTATCCAACTACCTCCAAAAGTTGTTTTGATACTGCTGGCGACAGCATATTTACCATCGTTTATCTGATAATCATTAATGTTACCACATATACTTGGGAAACCTGTCGGGTGTGGAGTCGTTTCATCTTCAAAACAATATTTCGGGCTGATTCCAGGAGTTGTAGTATAACCACCTTTTCCGAAATCTTCTTGTAATAAATTACTAAATGTAGTCGCTGAAACTAAATTATATTTTACACTTACTGTATGTGTACCAGTTGTTATATTATTAAATACATTATTTGTGATTGGTGTGTTTGGATTACCATCTAAATAATATTCGTAAGTATAATTATTACCTCCACTATTAGTAACTGTTGCGGTAGTTTTTCCTGTTCCATCGCAATTGTAAACCGTAGGATCAAGTGCAATTGTAGGGTCAGCCGGTTTTGTATCTAAAACGATACCAGACATAGGATAAGTACATCCATTTGCGTCTTTTATATAAAGAGTATATGTTCCCGGAGCAACATAAGCTTCATTGGAAGTAATCCATGTATTTCCACCATCAAAACTATAAGTATATGGAGCTACGCCTCCTTGTGGATTTGTAATACGTACTTTACCAAATCCATTTCCTGAAGGATCACAACCTGCCAACTCAGAAACTCCTCCAGAAGCTGTTAAAGCGGCACTAGGTCCACCGATAGTAACATTTACTGCAGGATCAACACACCCAATAGTACCATAAGTATATTTAACTATAATCGAATAATTGCCTGGTGCTAAATTTGTAATTGGTGAAACTGAACTAAAAGCTGCACCATTTATACTATAAGAAACTGTAAAACCTGAATTTGCAGGAGTAACGGTCATATTGATTACGCCATTATTAGCTCCGTAACAATTAACATCAACCGTAGTAAATGTTGGTATTGGTTTTGGTAAATCAGTAACTTTTACTGGTGGTATTGTTACTGAACATCCGTTTGCATCTACTACAACAATGTTATATTCACCACTAGCTGGCAAAGGTCTTGTAACAGGAATTACAGGATTTGTAAGAGGATTTGTATTACCATTTACATAATATAAATAATATGGTGGCGGACCCGGTCTTGGAGTTCCACCTGTAACAGTAACTGTAATCTCTCCATCACCACATGCTGTAAGTGCTTTAGTAACTTTAGCTACAGCTGTTAAACGATAATCGAAAATTTCTATTTCTTTAATAACACTACAACCATTATTTGCTGTAGACATTAGAACCTCATAGATTCCCGGATCAACACCATTAAATGTGATATAATTATTATCTATTAATCCAGAATTTTGAATCTCGACAACACTACCTTTCTTTCTAAGAATAAATTTGTATTGACCAGGAACATTATTTATAGTTGCTTTAATAGTTCCTTGCTCACCGTTACAAAGTGGGTGCGTTGCCACAAGATCTGATGTAAAATCAAGCTGCTCAACATTTACATTTACTTTAAAAACACAAGCAGAAACCTGTCCGGCTTCTAATACTGTTTGTTTTATTTGTACAGTATAAGATCCTTTTGCTACATTATTAAAAATGTTTGATGCCTGATAATTTGTTCCGTCAAGACTGTAAACATATCCTGTATTTGGAAGTGGATTTGTTACTGTAATTGATCCTTTTGTGTTACAAATAATATCTTGTTTCTTGGCAGTAGCATCAAGTAAGTTCTGGTATACGTTAAAGTAATAGGTAACAACACATGTATTATTACCATAATTTACTACAAGTCTGAATACACCTGGTCTGTCTGCTGTGAATATTGGCCCAGTTGCAACTGTTGTCCAATTTGTTGCTCCTTCATAAGGACAAGAATCCGGAACCGGACTTCCTACCGGAGGAACATCTTTAGTTTCTTGCCAAGTTATGCTTGTTGCTCCAGTAATCTGAGTGTCTATAATTCTCTTATCATTTAGACCACACAAGAATATTTTAGGAAACGGTTTGTTATCCCTAACGCAACCATAAGCTAATCCAGTTGCAGGATCAATATTGTCTCCTTTAATTGGATTTTTATTAGCACTGGCTAAGTAATCTGTAACTACAAATTTCTGCAGTATAGGCTTACAGTTTACCGCACCACTGTCATCAACAGTATAGGTTCCTGGTTTATCTACAGTAACAGATTGGTTGTTACCTCCAAAAATAACACCGTTTGGATCTTTCCATACATAAGTTGAGTACCCATTAGCTGCTTTTAAAACTGCTGTACCGCATAAAGAAACATCTCTGCTAAATAAACATTGGTCTATACCTACTAAGAAATTTGTTGATGTTGGCTCTCCAATATTACACGATGAAATAGTTGAGTAACTACCTTCACCAAAACCACCCGGAGTAGTATTTTTATCTCCAAAATATTTAGAAACGGCCGTGTTTTTTATTTCATTAGAACAAGCGTCAACTAATTCGTTACAATCTTTTACAACTCTAACTTTAAATTTAAGTGTATACTCTGCTCCTTTAGAAACTACCATATTATCCGGCACTGTAAATACAAGAGTTCTGGTTGCTGCATTATATGTAGCAGTAATTCTTGGATCCATGATTAGGATATCGCTTAATCCATTAAAAATTACGTTGTTTGGAAGAACATCCGTAATAGTAAAGTTTTTAGCATTATCGTTACCCTCATTTTTAAACTTAATTTCATATCTAAGTTCTTGATCCAAACTAACCGTTTGAGAACCAATATTATTATCGTCTTTATCCAGTACATTCTTTTTAAGCACAATTTTTGGCTCAATAATCTCGACTGATAATGCGTTAAAAAACATAAAATACGAATCCTGAGATGTATTTATTCTAAGTGTAGCATTAGTTTCGTCATTTTGTATGACGCTATTTTGTACCCCGCCTACATTGTTATCAAGAGTTACGACACCTGCATCATACCCTAATGTATTTTTACTACTTGGAGTACGACCTCCTAAAATAACATCACCATCTGTTATGGTACTATTAAAAAAGTTGGGTTTAGGCGGATTACCTGGTGCAATTGGTCTTACTAAAGATGAAATAGGTCCCCATACGCTACCTGCTTTTCCTCCTATTATTTGAAGACCATCACCCGATAATTGATTATCACCTTCTAATGCACTAAAAGCTAATTTTACATTTACATTTCCAAAAGGATTTGTTCTAAATCCAGAAATAGGAATATCTAATGGTGGATCACTACTTCTAATAATACTAAAACCATCAAAGCTGGTAATATATTTACTCGGCAATAACGGATCTTTATAAACTACAAAAATTGACCAACCTGCTGAGTTACCTCCAGGAGAAAATTTACCTTCAGAACACATTACATCGGCTACCGTATAGACACCTTCTTTGGCAGCTTTAACATCTGCTGTAATATCTACAAAACAAGCATAAGGCAGTGACCCATAAGGGCTCGTAACACCTGTAGCACCGTCATCCCAAAGTACACTTCCGGTAAGAGCCTTGTAAGTTGTAGTTGTAGGCGTTTTTAGTCTTACCTGATTAATCTTACTTCTATCAGAACCCTGATATGTTCCAGACCAGTATAAAGCAGCATAAACAATTTCGAAACAAGTTTTACTTGCCTGAGGAATTGTTAATGTTGCAGAACTTGAATTAAAAGAAGTCTCACTATCAATATCAATATATTTCATATTGAAATTGTCGTTTACCTGACTTCCACTACCTTGATCATTATAAGGATTAAGCGGTCGTTCTCCACTTCCGTTATCTCTATTTAAACTATTGTTTCCAATAACTAAAATGTCTCCATTCAAGCTGGTTGCATATCTAGACGTAAAGCCTTTTCTTAACTGGGCATGAGAAGAAATGCTTAGCAATAAAAATACAACTGCAATTAACGTTTTAAAAATAGTAGGTTTTTTCATGGTCTTCTTTTGTTTTGGCTTTTACTTTATTTTTCAAGGGGCATCAAAAAATAAATTACAGCACTCTTAAACATTATTATTATGAACCTTCTTAACTCACAAAGAAGGCTAAACTTTAAATTTTATTTTATTAATTCTCAACTTTCACAATAGCCATTTTTCCATTATATGGTTTGTTTCCTTTTGCTTCTAATGCCTTAGTTGCTTCAGATAAACCATCATATTTCTCGTAATAGATATAGTATTTACTTGTTGTTACATTGTAAAAGAAATTAACATCTGAACGTCCTGCTGCCACCGCTTTGGTCAGGAATTCATCTCGTTTTTCGGCACTGCTGTGAACTGCAATAATCAAATAATAACCATTATCAGAATTTTTAATATTCTTGATAATCTGCATATTTGACTGGTCTTCACCAAAATCAAAATCATTTGCAGTTAATGGTGTCGAGCTTAATTTCGTTGTTTCTTTTATACGTTTAAGAGCTGCCACGTCCTGCGCATATCTTCCCTGATCATTCTCGTAAGCTGCACGTTTAATTCTACGTTTTTTCTCGATTTCAGTTTCTGCTTTAATACGTTCTAAATTTGCCAGTAAAGCTGCACTATCTTGTTCTGCTTTTAATTGTGCTGCTTTTAATTGGTTTATTTTTTCTAAATACGCTCTGTTTAAAGCATCATTTTTATTTGGTACTTTTTTAAGTCTTTCGTTATATAAATTAGTCAACTTAGCGATCTCTTCTTTTTGAATTCTGTTCGCGTCTGCAAGTTGATTTTTCAATGCTTCTAACTGGCTGTTTTCTGCTGCAACACTTTTGAACGGTTTAGGTTCTTTATAAATTCCTTTATCACTTAAGTCATTTTCTTCTCTTAAGTCGTTCAGGTCTTTTTGTTTGTTAGCCACTGTTGCATTAAACTGTGCCAATATATCGCTTTGTGCTTTACTGGAACTTTCTATAGATAAAGCCAGGTTATCAATTGCTTTTGCAGTATCGTCTTTTGGCGCTGAAGCAGCTTTTGCAGCTGCAGCATCAGCCGCCAGCTTCGCTTTTAATTCTGCTTCTTCAGCCAGTTTAGCTTGTAATGCTTCTGCATCGGCTTTTGCTTTTGCATCGGCAGCTAATTTTATTTGTAAAGCTTCTGCATCGGCTTTTGCTTTTTCTTCCGCAACTTGTCTCGCTCTAACAGCATCTTCTTCAGCTTTTGCTTTGGCATCAGTAGCTTGTTTTGCTTTTAATGCATCTGCGTCAGCTTTTGCTTTTGCATCAGCAGCTAATTTTGCTTGTAATGCTACTGCATCAGCTTTTGCTTTGGCATCGGCAGCTAATTTTGCCTGACGTGCTTCTTCAGCTTCTTGCAATTGTTTTGCTTCAGCATCGGCTTTTGCTTTTGCAGTTGCTTCTGCATCTGCTTTTACTTTTGCATCAGCTAATAATTTTGCTTGTAATGCTGCCATATCAGCTTTTGCTTTGGCATCTGCCACCAGTTTAGCTTGTTCTGCTTCGGCATCGGCTTTCGCTTTTGCATCTGCTGCTAATTTTGCCTGACGTGCTTCTTCCTCAACTTTTGCTTTCTCCTCAGCAGCTTGTCTTGCTTGAAGTGCTTCTGCATCGGCTTTTGCTTTTGCATCAGCAGCTAATTTAGCCTGAAGTGCTTGGGCATCAGCTTTGGCTTTTGCGTCAGCAGCTAATTTAGCTTGTAATGCTTCTGCATCGGCTTTAGCTTTAGCGTCAGCAGCTAATTTTGCTTGTAATGCTTCTGCATCTGCTTTGGCTTTTGCGTCGGCTGCTTGTTTTGCCTGAAGTGCTTCTGCATCGGCTTTAGCTTTAGCGTCAGCAGCTAATTTTGCTTGTAATGCTTCTGCATCAGCTTTCGCTTTGACATCGGCAGCTTGTTTTGCTTTAAGAGCTTCCGCATCAGCTTTGGCTTTAGCATCAGCAGCTAATTTTGCCTGACGGGCATCTTCAGCTTCTTGTAATTGTTTTGCTTCTGCATCGGCTTTCGCTTTTGCGGTTGCTTCTGCATCAGCTTTTACTCTGGCATCAGCTATTAATTTAGCTTGTAAAGCTTCCATGTCTGCTTTCGCTTTTGCATCAGCAGCTAATTTTGCTTGTAGTGCTTCTGCGTCAGCCTTGGCTTTTGCATCTGCTGCTAATTTTGCTTGTAAAGCTTCTGCATCAGCTTTCGCTTTTGCGTCTGCAGCTAATTTTGCTTGTAATGCTTCTGCATCCGCTTTGGCTTTTGCATCAGCAGCTAATTTTGCTTGTAGTGCTTCTGCGTCGGCTTTTGCTTTAGCGTCTGCTGCTAATTTAGCTTGTAGTGCTTCTTCATCCGCTTTAACTTTTGCATCAGCAGCTTGTTTTGCTTTAAGAGCTTCTGCATCAGCTTTGGCTTTAGCGTCGGCCACTAATTTAGCTTGTAATGCTTCTGCATCCGCTTTCGCTTTTGCATCTGCAGCTAATTTTGCTTGTAAAGCGTCAGCATCAGCTTTGGCTTTAGCATCTGCTGCTTGTTTTACTTTAAGAGCTTCTGCGTCAGCTTTTGCTTTAGCATCGGCTACAAGTTTTGCTTGTAATGCTTCTGCATCGGCTTTTGCTTTAGCATCTGCAACTAGTTTAGCTTGTAATGCTTCTGCGTCGGCTTTTGCTTTTGCATCTGCAGCTAATTTTGCTTGTAAAACGTCAGCATCCGCTTTTTCTTTGGCATCAGCAGCTTGTTTAATTTTTAAGGCTTCTGCATCGGCTTTCGCTTTTGCATCTGCAGCAATTCTTGCTTGTCTTGCTTCTGCATCAGCTTTTGCTTTTGCATCAGCAGCTAATTTTTCTTTTAAGGCGGCATCTTCAGCAGCTTTTGCTTTTGCAGCAGCAGCAATTTTTGCTTTATTTGCTGCATCTATACTCACTTTTGTTTTTGCAGCTTCGGCAGCTTTTATTTTAGCTTCGGCAGCTAACCTTGCCTGAAGTGCATCTGAATCGGCCTTAGCTTTTGCATCAGCAGCTAAAATTGATTGTAAGTCTGCAGCTTCTGCTTTTGCTTTTGCATCAGCTTTACGTTTTGCTTCAGCAGCATCGGCTTTTGCTTTTGCATCAGCAGCCAATTTAACTTTTAGAGCTTCGGCGTCAGCTTTAGCTTTATTATCTGCTTCTAATTTTTTAGCTGCAGCTTCGGCATCTGCCTTCGCTTTTTCAGCATTCAATTGTTCTTGCGTTTTCTGTGGTGCAGCAGCTTTTGCTTTTGCAGCATTTTCAGCGTCTGCTTTAGATTTATCAGCAGCTAACTTCGCTTTTAAGGCTTCCGCATCAGCTTTGGCTTTATCAGCAGCTAGTTGCGCTTGTGTTTTTTGCGGTGCCGGGCTAGTTGCTCCCGGTTTATTAGCAATTGCTTTTGCTCTTGCGGCTACAGCAGCATCCACTCTTGCTTTGTTATCTGCAGCTAGTTTTATTTTGCGTGCTTCCGCATCAGCTCTTACTTTATCAGCAGTTAATTGTGCTTGTGTTTTTTGTTCTGTACCAGTAGCTCTGTTTGTTGCGGCTGTTTGCGCTCTTGTTGCAGCGGCAGCATCAGCTTTCGCTTTAGCATCTGCAGCTAATTTTAATTTTTGTGCTTCTGCAGCATCAACTTTTGCTTTAGCATCTGCAACTAATTTTTGTTTTTGTGCTTCGGCAGCGTCAGCTTTTGCTTGATTATCTGCTAATAATTTTGCTTTTGCAGCCTCGGCATCAGCCTTAACTTTTTCAGCAGCTGCAAGTCTTGCTTGTTTTGCTTCGGCATCTGCCTGAGCTTTAGCTTCTGAAGCTAGTCTGGCTTTTTCAGCACCATCAACTCTGGTAATTGGAGCACTTGTAGTTTTCTTGGCTGGTACAGGTTTTGATTTAGCTGGATCAATTAATGAACCTTCTTCGTCATCTCCATAATAATAGTTTCTGTTTTTGAATTTGTAAGCAATCGCAAATTCATGAGAACCTCCAAGATTAGAGAAATTACCCATTCCTCTTTCGTAGTTGTATTCGATAGCGATGCTAGGCGAAATATTAACTCCTAATCCGGCTGAAACGCCATATACTGTATTGTACCCGGCTTGTGCCCAAACTCCTTGCGGAAGTGTAATCATGGCAAGTCCTGAAAGTACAGTTTTATCTTTTTTAACCTCTGTTTTAATGATACCAGAAAATTTACTTCTGTCAAAAAAACCGTAACTGTCAATGTATCCAGTGTACATTGCATGCAATTCTATTGCTCTTTCCGGATCGTCTTTTACGATTCCTGATCCAAAATTGTAAAGCACTAAATTGTTGATCGACAATCCAAAATCAAGAAACGCTGTTCCGTAATTAATACCCGGATTAACGGTAAGTAATGTATTCGATGGATAATCTCCTGTTAAGATACTTGGATCATCTGAGATGATTTTTCCTTTGTCCAATCCGCTTTTATAAACACCAACATTCAAACCAAAAGTAAGATTACTGTCTTCTTGCAAAACGATATTATGAGCAAAGTTTCCGATTCCTCCAAACACGGTCATTAAACCATAATTTTGTTGAAATAAACCAAAAGCAAATGCTTCATTTTCTTTAAAACGCCCTGAATAATTGGCTAAATAAGTTTGTGGTGCATTGTCAAATTGTACCCATTGTCTCTTATTATAAAAACTTGCATAAGCGTTTGTTTCACGAACAAAACTAAATGCAGGGTTGATTAAGTATCTATTAAACTTTAAAGAATTTCTGATAGGTAAAGAAAACGAAACAACTCCATTCTCAGATTTAGTCTGGGAATAGAGTGCATTTGAAAAACCGTAAAATAAAGTTATGAATAGTAAAATTTTCTTCATCTTATTTTATCACAGTTATTGATCCTTTTTTTTCACCTGTGTCGGATTGAATGACATAGTAATATACTGGATTTACATTTTTAAAATCTATTCCTGTTTGAGGCCAATCACCTTGGTAATTAACAACATCAAGAACCTTATCGCCATTTGAACTTATGATAATAACTTTTGTATTAGCATTTTTATAGATATCCGGAATATTCCAGTATGGGTTTACTGTACTGTTAAGATTAATTATGTTTGGAATAACACTCGCGTGTAATGCCGTTGAATAACTAACTTTAAAAGCAAACTCTTTGGTAGTTACACATCCTGCTGCCTGAGAAATTATTACTTTGTAATCTCCAATAGTCGCAACCAGGTAAGAACCAGTAGTAGCGCCATTAATAAGATTACCGTTTAAATACCATTCGTATTTAGGAGTTGAAGCATCTGTAGTAACAGATACGTTTAAGGTTCCGCCTTCTGCAATTTTATTATCATCCGGAACATCTATACTGGCGTTAAAACCATTGCTTTTAAGATCAATACTTCCTGTAGCAACACATCCGCCAAAATCAACATCTACGCTATATTTACCTGCGTCCTTTGTACTATAAGTACGATTGGTAGCTCCGGCAATAACGGTTCCGTCTTTTTTCCATTGGTACTTGTTACCAGAAGTTGCTGTTAAAACAGTGTCATCACCAGTTGCACAAAACGGATTTCCTAAACTTGAGTTTATAGTAACCGAAGAGCCTGATGCTGCCGAAGTAACAGTAACACGATTTGAATAAGATTCAGAAGTACATGTTCCGTAATTGGTTTCTACATAATAAACACCCTCAGCAGTAACACTATAACTTGGTCCCGAAGCTCCTGCCATAAGGGTTGGCGGTGTAGAAACACCATTGTCTTTATACCAGTTATAGGTCAAAAAAGGAAACTTAAGCGGTGAATCGTTTGGAGGTGTTGTTGAATCTCCATCGATAGTCAACGAAATACTACCGCCGGCACAAAAAGTTGCCGTACCGTTAAAATTGTTTATCGTGTATTGACGATCATGCGCCTTAAAATAAATCGGGAAAGAAGTTTTTAATCCAAATGAAACAAACTTAGCACTCGAGAAGCCTGTAGTCGAAACTCTAAGACTATAAGTATCTGATCCCGGAAGATTTGAGGGAACATTAAATTTTATCGTTTTTTGATTCGCTGCCGGATCTGAAACAGATATTGTATTTGCAGTCACAATCGTTGTAAAATTGTTCGTAGAAAGCTCTACTGCAAATACAGTTCCTGCCGGAAAACCGGAATAGGTAAATGTTGCGTTATACTCCGTAGTATTGTCTGCACAAATCCTGTCAAACGATAAAACCTGCGGGCTTATCGCTTTAGTCTGGGCATAGGAATTCATTTCAGTACATAAAAAAATACTGAAAAAAAGGATAATACGGAATGCTGATTGCGTAATTTTTTGAATCATATAGTGCGATTTCGGGCTAAATCTATACGCTCAAAAAACAAAATGTCGATAAATGTCTCTGAAAAATCATACTTATAATTCTCGATAATATCCTTTGCAAGAATTGAGTATGTATAAGTAAGAGGTGAATTTTCGTCACAATTTGATGACTGATTATTCGTCTCAGTTACCACAGCAGAGCCATCCTTGGGGATGGATAGCCCTACTATAAACTGATTAGAATTATCTAATTTGCTGATGTTTTCAGCTATGTCATTCTTTTGGTTTAGTACATTAAACGAAGCCGATTTGCAGTTAGAATCAGTAGAAAATGTAGGTTTTTCTACTGTACTTTGTGCATATAGACTTAACGTAATAGGAGAAACCAAAAATATTATATATATAAAATATTTTTTTGTAGATAGTGCCATTATGTCTTGATCTTTATTTGGGTCCGGTATGAGACGAATACATAAATTGTGTCTGGGGACTTTATTAATAAAATTTACGTTTTGAAATAAAAATCGAAATCTATTTATCTGTTTCCGCTAGATGCTGTAATTTTTCCTAATTGTAGTCTGAAATCTGGCTTTTTAGGGTTAAAAATATCAATGAATGTCTCTTTGTTATCACTTTGTGAATAAACGTTAAAGAACACACTGTTTCCGTACCAGTTTTCTAAATCTTCGTTGTTAGAATTGTACTCTGTAAAGATGTTTCCGTTACATAGGTTGAAGTACATTTCTTCAAATTTGATTTTCTTAAGATTGGCATCATTAATCTCCGTTTTACTATCTAATAAAACAGCAGGATTAAATCCGGAAATTACGCTTCTTTTCATTTCAAGTGAAGCAGTTTCAGCTACATAAACAGCCTCTTTTACTAAACCTGATTGAATATCAGCTTTGATATTATCACTATCATTAAGCATAGTGATGTTTGTTGCAACAACTAAGGTTTGTTTTTTAGTAAAATCAGTTTCATTTTTCTTTTCAAATGATTTTACTTCCATGCAACGAGAACCGTCCTTATTACTTGATAAGTAAGAAGATCTAACGGCTAATGAGTTGTATAAACGACATTGAACACCTTGTGTAAATTTGTAATCGTCGTTGATAGATTTATAAGAAACTAATTTAGTAGCATTTACATCACCTCCAAAAAAGGCAAATGAATCACCACCAGAGTAGCTAACCATAATATTTTCAAGTATTGTTTTAGATCCAACACCTGCAATAGTCAAACCATTGAAAGTATCAACACCTTTAACTTTTTTTCCTGCAAATTCGATTCTAACAAATCTCAAAATTCCTGAGTTTCCTGCAGCATTATCACCACCGTAAGTAGTAAGTGTAGGATCAAGATCTAAGTTGTAAGAACCAACATTTCCAAATTTATTGATTGGCGCATCACCAAGAAGTACAATTCCACCCCAATCTCCAGCTTTTTTCTGGCTGCGGTTTGAAGTAAATACGATTGGATCGGTCTCTTGACCATCAGCAACAAGTTGTGCACCTTTTGTAACTACCAATGTTCCTTTTGTCTCGAAATCACCAATAATTAAAGTTCCAGGTTCTATTGTTAAAACAGCATTGTTAGTAACATAAACATTACCTTGTAATACATAAACATTTCTCTTCAGCAATTTAGTGTTAACAGAAATATTTCCTGCTAAAATTTGGTTTGCTTCTCCATACTCTACTTTGTTAGGCTTAAATTCGGTCCAGTTGTTCAACCAATTGTTGTAGCCCATAATTCCTTTCTCTTGTTGAGCACTCATAGTAGTAACTGTCAAAAGAACGCAGATCATTTGAGTAATTTTTTTCATGATAAGGTGGTATTATTTGGGGTTAATAATAAATTTGGGTATGCGTATGCGTAAATGAAAAAACTCCTCTCGAATTTTCTGAAATAAATCAGAACGCTTCGAGAACGAGTTGTTTTTTATCTCTTTTTAAAAATGTCCAGAAAGTTTTAATCCTCTACATAAACATCTTTAAAAAGGTTTTAAAAAATATTTTTAAATATTACATTTCATTCAATTCGTTGAACTCGTGTAATGATTTCAATGTACTTTCGTAAAATAAAATTGCTGCAATCAAATTTCCTTTATCAGAATATGGCATCATTTTTCTTTGAAAATCTACTGTTGTATCTAAGAAAACTGTAGTACCTTCTGCCTGAGCATCCAAAACTTTTTTGTGTTCACTATCGTCCGGAATACCTAAGTCGGCCATTGTCACACCAGGTTTAGTAACCAATGCAATGTAAGGGAGAGTTTTAACTAATACTTTTATACGTTCAATGTATAATTCCAACAATTCTCCTTTTTGCATACCACTTAATTCTTTTTGATCATGGTATTTTCTGATAAGAGCTGTCGTACTAATAATACTTCTTGGAGCATTTTTTGCCTGCGCTGAAATAGCACCAGTTGTCAAGAAAAAAAGTGCACTTAATAAAATAATTTTCCCTTTCATAGATTCTTAATTATTATTGGTTGTTATGAAAACAAAAATATATAAATTAACTTAAATTGCAACTTTATTGATTTGTTTTTTCAAAAAAAAACCTTAAAAAAAGCTTAAAAAACAACCTTATGTCGAGAAAATGTGCGTTTTAACGGGCTTTTTGTTAAAATTACCCAAACCAAAACAGTAAGATAATGATTACCAAAAAAAGTAAAATATCTAAATTAATAACCAAAAAAACCGTACGTTAGTCGTTTTAAGCAAAAAACTATTAACAAAAAACTCTTAATATCTCCTCAGATTCATCTCTTTATTAACAAAAGTTGGTTGACAAACTGCAAAAAATTACACTCAAAACTCCAATACCGTCAGAAATCAAAAGTGATGTGTAAACTTTTGATCGAAAATTTTTGCCTACATCATTTTCTTCTATCTTTGCTTCATGCAATTTTCTCAAATTTTAGGTCAAGATTACATCAAAAGTCACTTGATAAAAAGTGCATCTTCCGGACGAATTCCGCATGCTCAATTATTCATTGGGCCTGAAGGAAGTGGCACATTATCAACAGCAATTGCCTATGCGCAATATATTTTGTGTAACAATACAGGAAATGAAAACTCAAACGGAAACGATTCCTGCAATTTGAAATTTCAAAACATATCACATCCTGATTTACATTTTATATACCCAACAGTAACAACCGAGGATGTAAAAACAAAACCCAAAAGTCTCGACTTTATTCAGGACTGGAGAACTTTTATTCACGAAATGCCTTACGGAGGTTTATTTGACTGGTATAAAATTCTGGGCGTTCAAAACAAACAAGGAGAAATTCGTGTCGAAGATGCTCAGGAAGTTTTAAAATCGCTTTCGCTAAAATCTTATGAAGGCGGCTACAAAATCATGATTATCTGGATGGCCGATAAAATGAATATCGCGGCATCAAATAAACTTCTAAAATTATTAGAAGAACCTTCAGATAAAACCATTTTTATTCTGATTTCTGAAAATGAAGAAGATATTATACAAACCATTCGTTCTCGTTGTCAGGTAATTCACTTTAACGGTTTACCCGAAAAAGTAATCGCCGAAGCTTTAATTTCAAAAGAAAACATAGACGAAAAATCAGCTTTTAAAATTGCACATCAGGCGCAGGGAAATTTTAATAAAGCCTTACATTTATTAAAAGAAGATGACTCTGAATATCCTTTTGAGCAATGGTTTGTCAACTGGGTACGTGCAGCTTTTAGAGCCAAAGGAAATGCAGCTGCCATTCAGGATCTAATTTCCTGGAGTGAAGAAATTGCAGCTTTGGGTCGCGAAAGCCAGAAAAAATTCATTCAGTTTTGTATCGAAATGTTCCGTCAGGCACTTTTACTCAACTATCAGGCACCAACTTTAGTTTACATTGAACCTAAAGTTGATAAATTCAAATTAGAAAATTTTGCTCCTTTCGTAAATGGAAACAACATTCACGAAATTTATAAAGAACTTTCAGATGCAATGTATCACATTGAAAGAAATGGAAATGCAAAAATAATCCTAACCGATTTATCCATAAAATTGACTCGTTTAATTCATAAAAAATAGTTTTCAAATGAATAATGTTGCCTCTATTTTGCTCTTAGCTTTTTTAGCTTTAACGTTCTTACAATCAGGATATGAAAAAATATTTTATTGGAAAGACAATGTCGATTGGCTTAAAGGTCATTTTGCCAAAACAATACTTAAAAACCAAGTGCCGCTTGCCTTACTTCATCTTTTAATTCTCGAATTAATTTCCGGAATTTTATGCGTGGTTGGTGCCATACAATTATTGACTAATAGCGGTCGTGAATTTGGTTTTTACGGTGCAATATTTTCTTGTATCTGTTTGTTAATGATGCTTTTCGGACAACGATTAGCCAAAGATTATGATGGCGCAAGAACCATTGTTATCTATTTTATTCCAGCTGTAATGGCTGTTTATTGGTTGAATTAATTCAACGCCTTTTTATCATTCTAAAATCCGAAAAGGATTAAAAAAATAGCCACTGATTTCACAGATTCAAAAGATTATCAAAACTCAATTGGATAGAAAAAAATCTTTTAAATCTGTGAAATCAGTGGCAAAAAATAAATTTTACATTAAGAAAATGAATCCAAAACACCCTTCAGAATCCCTGACAATCTTAACCGATTTAGTTTTACCTAGTGAAACAAATCCTTTAAACAATCTTTTTGGCGGCGAATTATTAGCCCGTATGGATCGTGCAGCAAGTATTGCAGCGCGCAGACATTCACGCCGAATTGTGGTGACAGCATCTGTAAATCACGTTGCTTTTAACAGAGCAATTTCTTTAGGAAGTGTGGTAACTGTTGAAGCAAAAGTTTCAAGATCTTTCAAAAGTTCGATGGAGGTTTTCATTGATGTTTGGGTAGAAGATCGCGAATCAGGAAACAGGACAAAAGCAAACGAAGCTATCTATACATTTGTTGCGGTAGACGATACCGGAAGACCGGTTGAAGTGCCAGCAATTGTACCGGAAACGGATCTTGAAATTCAACGCTTTGATGCTGCTTTGCGTCGTAAACAATTGAGTTTATTACTTGCCGGAAAAATTAAACCGGAAGAAGCTACTGAGTTAAAGGCTTTATTTTTATAGTACAATTTTGTGAAAATTTGATACAATTTGGAACAATCAAACTTCAAAAAAAGAAGTATTTTTACAAAATTACAAGCCTGATACAAATCTAAATCAGTAACTTATTTAATTTCTGGTTTGTTTTGATAATGAAAGAATTATAAAATTTTAGATGAAAGAAAAAGTAAAAGAAAAAGAAAAGATGAGTTCAGAAAAAGAAGCCAAATTAAAAGCGCTACAACTTACGCTTGACAAACTAGATAAAACTTACGGTAAAGGAACTGTAATGAAAATGGGCGACAAAGCCATTGTAGAAGTTGAAACTATTTCTTCAGGTTCTCTTGGTGTTGATTTAGCTCTTGGAGTAAATGGTTACCCAAAAGGAAGAATCATTGAAATTTATGGTCCTGAATCGTCTGGAAAGACTACTTTAACCTTACATGCAATTGCCGAAGCTCAAAAAGCGGGCGGAATTGCTGCTTTTATAGATGCTGAACACGCTTTTGATAGAAATTATGCTGAAAAATTAGGCGTAGATATCGAAAATCTAATCATCTCACAACCAGATAACGGGGAGCAAGCTTTAGAAATTGCCGAAAACCTGATTCGTTCAGGAGCAATTGACATTGTTGTAATTGACTCTGTTGCTGCTTTAACGCCAAAAAGTGAAATCGAAGGTGAAATGGGAGATTCTAAAATGGGTCTTCATGCACGTTTGATGTCTCAGGCTTTGAGAAAATTAACCGGAACAATTAGCAAAACAAACTGTACAGTTTTCTTCATCAACCAGTTGAGAGAGAAAATTGGTGTTATGTTTGGTAACCCTGAAACTACAACGGGTGGTAACGCATTAAAATTCTATGCATCTGTTCGTTTAGATATTCGTCGTTCGTCTCAAATTAAAGACGGAGAAAATGTTATTGGAAACAGAACCAAAGTAAAAGTGGTTAAAAACAAAGTGGCTCCGCCTTTTAAAACTGCCGAATTCGACATTATGTACGGAGAAGGAGTTTCTAAAACCGGTGAAATTCTTGACCTTGCGGTTGAATTTGACATCGTTAAAAAAGCAGGATCATGGTTTAGCTACGGAGATACAAAATTAGGACAAGGTCGTGATGCTGTAAAAGCTTTAATTAAAGATAATCCGGAATTAGCAGAAGAATTAGAAGTAAAAATTAAAGCACATATCAAAGAATTGGCAAGTGCTTAATACATTATAAATCAACTAATTGTTGACATACTTATCTCAAACCCGACAGGCCATAAAAACCTGTCGGGTTTTTTATTTCAAAAAAAATTAAAAAAATGACGCAACCTTTTTGCAACTCTTCCATCTATACAATTAAACACGAGATTTGATTGGTATTTGGCCATAAATACCCAGGTCGAAAGTTCTTTTTTAGAATAAATTTGGTTGGTTTGTTCCCTAAAAATCCGTTAGTTTATTTGGTGCTAACGGGTTTTTAATTTTTTGTTTCACTTTTCACGCAACCTTTTTCATTTTTTACTCTCTATACTAGTATGACTTTAACTTGAGTTTTGCTAAACTCTTTATTATCAACCGTTAAATATTTTACTATGAAAGAGAAAATAGAAGTGTTGTACAATAAAAACCGACGAAAAACCAAACTAAAATTTAAAAAAGTATTACGTTTTATTTCAGAAAAAATAATTCATCGATAACATTTGAATACTAAGACGGGGGTTTTTAATTCAAAAGAAAACCCGACAAATCTTAAAGTTTGTCGGGTTTCAATTTATAATTACGATTTTAAATCTTCCTTTCTAAATTCAAGTAAACCATTATGAATCAATTGTCTTACTTTATCTCGAAGCTCTTTTCTGATTACGCTTCCATGTCCTTCCGTTTCCACGAAAGGCAAAACTCTCGCACGCATTTTTCCGGGGCTTCCGCTAAAAAAACTGTATGAGAAACGTTCTTTATTGTCAGCAAAAACAATTGGAACAATCGGAATCTGATGCTCTAATGCCAATCTAAAGGCACCATCTTTAAACTCATCCAACAAAATAGTTTCGTCATCAGGAACTCCTCCTTCCGGAAAAATACAAATACTAAGTCCTTGATTAAGTCTGTTTTGTGCTCTCTTGAAAACTTCATTTTTACTTTTTGAAGAATTTCTGTCGACCAAAATACAAGTTCTTTTATAGAAAAATCCAAACAACGGAATCTTCGAAAGTTCTTTTTTTCCAACAAAAACAAAAGGATTTTTCACCACCACCAACATCAGCATAATATCAGTCATTGAAGTGTGATTTGCTACGATCATGTAACTCTTATTTTTAATAAGCTTTTCTCTTCGTTCGATCTTATAATAAAAACCCATGCCAAAAAGGATGAATTTAGCCCAAATGCGAGCCATTTTAAAGAAATAAGGGTAACCACTCTCTGATATAATAGAAATCAGTAAAAACGGCAGCATAATCAATATCGGAATGGCCATCAAGATGTAAAACCAAATGCGCCATAAAACCCAAAAAACAATTTTAATTCCTTTCATGGTTTCAAATGTAAGAAAACCGAAATGAATTTTAATAAAGATTTTATTTGACGAATAATTTTACCATAAAGTAATTGTCTTTTAAATATAAAGCAGATAATGTTTTACTCCATAATTTTTTACCGCAAAGGACACAAAGGTTTTTCGCAAAGAAAAAAAGTTAAAATACTGTTTAAGTATTGCTTTGCAATAAGTTCACAAAGGCTGGGCGTAAATTAAATTTTTTTATAAGAAATTAATTATTAAATTTATTGTGCTTCTTTAAAATTAAAATAAAATTATGACCGAAAACGAAATATCAAATATTATAATTGGACTTGCAATTGAAATTCATAAAAAACTTGGATCGGGTTTATTAGAGAACGCTTATAAAGAATGTTTGTTTTATAAAATTACACAACGAGGGCTTCTCGTAGAGAAAGAGAAAACAATGCCTCTAATTTTTGAAGACGTTCAACTTGATTGTGGATATCGCATTGATTTACTTGTAGAAAACAAATTCATAATCGAAATAAAAAGTGTAGAATCACTTAGTGTAAATCACTTAGCACAAACATTAACTTATCTAAAACTTGGCAATTACAAACTAGGTTTACTAATAAACTTCAATGAAATTTTACTAAAAAACGGAATTAGAAGAGTTGTAAACAACTTATAGATAAAGCTTTGCGAACTTATTGCAAAGCAATACTTAAACAGTATTTTAACTTCTTTTCTTTGCGAAAAACCTTTGTGCTCTTTGCGGTAAAAAACTCCAAAGAAACTTCTCAAACTTTGCGTAAAATCATTGCAAACTTTGCGGTTAAAAAAAACATCACGACATTTGCAGTTAAAGAATAAAATACTAGAATGGCAAAAATACTAACTGGTGTTCAGAGTACTGGAACGCCACATTTGGGAAATTTATTAGGAGCAATTATTCCTGCAGTTGAATTATCGAATAATCCTGCAAACGAATCTTATTTGTTTATTGCTGATTTACACTCGATTACGCAGATTAAAGATGGTAAAACATTAAGAGAAAATACATACAGCACCGCTGCAGCTTGGCTTGCTTGCGGTCTAAATCCTGACAAAGTTACGTTTTACAGACAATCTGATGTGGTTCAAACTACTGAATTAACCTGGTATTTAAGTTGCTTTTTTCCGTTTCAAAGACTGACTTTGGCACATTCTTTCAAAGATAAATCAGATCGTTTAGACGACGTTAACGCTGGACTTTTTACCTATCCGATGTTAATGGCAGCTGATATTTTGCTTTACGACGCTGAATTTGTTCCAGTTGGAAAAGATCAATTGCAGCATTTAGAAATCACTCGTGATGTAGCTTCCCGTTTCAATCACCAAATGGGTGAAACTTTTGTTATTCCAGAAGCTATAATTCAGGAAGACGGTATGTTGATTCCGGGAACAAATGGCGGAAAAATGAGTAAATCTGCCAATAATATTATCAATATTTTTCTGGATGATAAAGTGTTACGCAAACAAGTAATGAGTATTGAAACTGATAGTACCCCGCTTGAAGCTCCTAAAAATCCGGATACTTGTAACGCCTTTGCCATATATTCTTTGTTGGCAACTGAAGAGCAAATCGCCGAAATGAGAGCCAATTATCTTGGAGGAAATTACGGTTACGGTCACGCCAAACAAGCTTTGTTTGAACTGATTACAGAGAAATTTAAAACCGAAAGAGAAAAATATAATTACTATATAAACAACCTTGAAGAAGTTGACGCTCTTTTGAAAAAAGGTGCAGGAAAGGCTTCTATCATTGCTGATAGTGTTTTAGCTAAGGTTCGAGAAGTTCTTGGATTTAGTAAATAACATATTTTTTGCCACGAATTACACAAATTTCCGCTAATTAATTAGTGTTAATTTGTGTAATTCGTGGCAACTTTTTTTAATTAAATCGCCTCAAATAATTTCCCAGGTAATGGGCGAATCACGCCTTTAAGTTCCATATTTAAAAGGATTCCTGATATTTTATAAATCGGAAAATCACATTGAAGTGCAATAAAATCTAATAATTCCTTTCCGTTTTTTAAGAGAAAATCATACACTTTTTGCTCCTCTGGTTCCAGCTCTACAAACAATTGCTTTTGTACTGTTTTAGCCTTGTTTTCAACGTCCCAGTTCAAAATATAAATCAAATCTGCTGCACTTGTCAGGACGTTTGCTTTTTGCGTTTTAATTAGATTATTACAGCCTTGACTGTATTTGTCAGTCACACGGCCCGGAACGGCAAAAACATCACGGTTATAATCATTTGCTAGGTTTGCTGTAATAAGCGAACCGCCTTTATCTGCAGATTCAATGACAATCGTAGCTTCAGTCATGCCGGCAACAATGCGATTTCTACGTACAAAATTCTCTTTATCAGGGTTTGAAGAACTCCAAAATTCAGTTATAAATCCACCATTTTCCTCCATTTTTGCGACGTACTTTTTATGCATTTTAGGATAAATTTGGTTTAAGCCA
The DNA here is from genome assembly GCF_963422545.1 of uncultured Flavobacterium sp. NCBI lineage: Bacteria > Pseudomonadati > Bacteroidota > Flavobacteriia > Flavobacteriales > Flavobacteriaceae > Flavobacterium > uncultured Flavobacterium sp. The sequence continues at coordinate 74,466 of NZ_OY730249.1, read as the reverse complement.
TGTGCCAGAACTCCAATCGTTTGTAAGTTGTTTTCAACAGCCAATTGATGCGCTACAATATCAACTCCATAAGCAAATCCGCTGACAATTACCGGATCAAGAGGCGCCAGATCTTCAATTAGCTTTTTGCAAAACTCCGTTCCGTATGAGGTAATCTGGCGCGTTCCTACTATACTAATTAATTTTTTATTTTTCAAATTAATGTTTCCCGAAGAAAAAATCAAAACCGGCGAATCGATGCAATGTTTCAGCCGATCGGGATAATTTTCATCCAAAAAAAAGGAAACATTTACTGCATTAGATTTAATAAACTCGAGTTCCTGATTTGCTTTTTCAAAAATAGATTTGTCATTTAAATTCTTCAGTAAAAATGCTCCAACTCCATCAATAGCAGCAATTTGAGTGATTTTAGTTTTAAAAACAGACTCCGCATTTCCGCAGTGAGATAACAGCTTTTTAGCCATAATATCACCCACTCCATCAACTTTTAATAAGGCTAATAAATAAAATAATTCCTGATCAGACATCTGCTAAAATATTATGTAAAATAGAATTAAAAACTCTGATAAATTAATACTGCAAATATGGTTAAAATAAAGTAATTTCTTAATAAAAACAATAATTTACATTACAGTCGATTTTTTAAAACTAATAACATAACTATTAAAATACTGAAAACTAATTGTCTATAAAAATATCAGAATTGTTAATAAAAATTGTGAATAAAATTTTGATAACTATATTCATTACATAACTTTGCTAATATGAAAATCGAAACTTACATAGGACAGTTATTGTATCGTTATCAGTGTGTAACGGTTCCGGGGTTCGGAGCATTTTTGACCGAAATTCAGTCGGCGCAGCTTAATGAAAGCACAAATTCGTTTTTTCCTCCAAAAAAAATGATCTCTTTTAACAGTCATTTGAAAAATAATGATGGATTGTTGGCAAATCATATCGCAAATGCAGAAAAAACATCTTATGGTTTTGCTGTAAGTGCTATTGCTTTTGAGGTTTTAAACTGGAAAAAGACATTAGAAGAAAATGGTACTATTTACCTAAAAGGAATTGGTGAAATTCGCCTTAATTCTGAAAATAATATAATTTTCACACCAAATGATCAAACCAATTATCTAACAAGTTCTTTTGGATTAAGTCCATTTGTTTCTCCGTTAGTGAAAAAAGAAATGTTCGAGAAAAAAATCGAGAAAATTTCAGAAAATGAGGCGATATCATTGTATGAAAATGAAGAAGAAAACAGGTCTGCAAATCCACTTTTAAAATATGCTGCAATTCTTGTTTTAGGACTTGGAATTACTGGTAGTATTGGATATCCTTTGTATCAAAACCAGATCGCTACTAAAACACTAATTGTTGAAAGTGCGGTTCAAAAAAAGGTAGAAAACAAGATACAGGAAGCAACATTTTTTATTCAAAACCCACTTCCTGCTGTGACGCTATCAGTAGATTCAGCAAAAGTTGAAACTGTTGAAGAAAAAGTAATGCCATATCATATTATGGCCGGTGCTTACAGAAGTGAACAAAACGCCAGAAAAGCTTATAATCAACTGATAAAAGACGGTTATGAAGCCAGAATGCTTGGCGAAAATAAACACGGATTATTTCCTGTTTTATACGGAAGTTATGCTACTATGGCTGAAGCCGAAAAAGCACAAAAAGAAATACAAAAGGGCGAAAATCCAGATGCCTGGATATTAGTTGAATCATTATAATATTTAAAAATCCTGTTCTAACGAACAGGATTTTTTTTAGCTTATTTTATCTTTAAAAAAACTTTATTCGGCAATACCTATTTTCTTAAACTGCTATTTTTGTTCTTCATTAACAAGAACTTAAATAAAATCATGAATCATAAATTAAAAGTATTTTTTGCATTCTTTCTTATCATTTCTGCCCAACAATTTTATGCGCAGGATATTGTAACAACCAAAAAAGCTCAGGATGCTTTAGCAAAAAAAACTGATCAAGAGACCAAAAGATCATCTGACGAAATTCATAAAAAACTTAATGATGAACAAGCCAGATTGAAGAAAGAGCAAAAAATGGTCGAAAATCATCAAAGAGATCTGAAAAATTCAGAAAAAAAACTTGATAAAACAAAACAGAAAGTCAGCAAGTTAGAATCTAATAATGAAAAGATTTCTTCAAAAAATAATTCAAATTCACTTACTGCTGAAGAATCTCAAAAACAAGCCGTTAAATTAAAAGAAAACGAACTTGAAATTCAAAAACTTAAGTTGAAGCAAATAAATCAGCAAAAAGATTTGGACAAAATTAAAGCATCGCTTTAAACGAAAAAATCCTATTAGCCAGACTAATAGGATTTTTTTTATTCCGCTATTATTTTAGCATCCTGTTTCAGGATTACTTTAGTTCCCTGATAGATTGTGAGTTTTGCAGGAGGTGAGTTTTTTTCGCCCAAAACAATGATTGCACATTCGTACGTATAATTCTCTTTTTTAAATTCGTACTGATGATTTCCACCAATTCCTTCAACAATCAAATTACCACCATTAAGCACTAAATCAGGCTTTTCGGTCATCGCTTTATCAATTGACCATGAAGCATATCGATAATTATTATTTCCTAAATTATCAATTCTAATTCTGAACTTAGCCGTTTCTAAAATACAAATTGGCATTTGAAAAAAGGCTATACTTGGATCCAGCACTTTCTTTTGATCTGCGATCAAAGATTTTTTGAGATTATTTTCAAACTTTGATTCATAGTTTATCGCAATTAAACGTCCGTCAGTATCCAGCCAAATATCTCCCTGATTAAGCATTAATCCGCGCAAACCCATATCAGACCAGTTTTTTGCGGGATCAGATTTTGTTATTTCATTCTTTAAGACTTCATCAAAAATTTCAGAATAACGTTTTACAAAATCGGCTTTATCGACCATATCAGGTATTGGATATTCTCTATTTAACGGGTACAAAACCAAATCTCCAATTGCTTCTTTATCATCACTTTTTACGTTGTCAATAAAGCTTTTAACCAACTTTTGATATTCTGCTTTTAAATCCTGCGCACCAATCAAACCACTGCAAAAAATCAATAATACTAAAAATAATTTCCTCTTTTTCATCTTAAAATATTTTTAATCGATTATTAATCTGACCCTTACAACTAAATATAAATGTACTTAATTTCTAATTTCCTTTCACATTTTTAGATTTCAGACCAAAAAAATTATTTATTAAAAATAGGATCATTTGTTTAACGTGGAACAATTTTATTATTTTTAATTAGAATACATTCTACTGATTTACAATTATTTAAATCAAATCTACAAAACCCTATTTTACATAATGTTTTATAACGTAATTAATACTATAAAAACATTCTAGATTCATTTTTAAACAAAAAATCCTACTCTTTCGAATAGGAATTTTTTATCGTGGAACAATTTTCGCGTCTTGTTCAAGGATTACTTTATCGCCTTGATAAATTGTTAAAATTGCTGGTGGTGAGCCGTCTTCACCCATTTTGATAATATAGCATTCATACACGTAAACTTCTTTTTTGAAATCATAATGACTGTTTCCTCCACTTCCATCTGCAACCCACTTTCCATTAGTAATCACTAAATCAGGTTCCTCACTCATTGGTTTCTTAATAGACCATGAAGCATATCTGTAATTATCGTTTCCTAAATCATCAATTCTAATTCTGAATTTGGAAGTTTCTAAAATACAAACCGGAGTTTCAAACTTTGCAATTGACGGATGAAGTTTGCTTTTTTCAGCAACAACTAATTTGTTTTTCAGATCATTCTCAAATTTTGATTGATAATTAACTGCAATAACTTTTCCGTTAGTATCAATCCATAAAGTACCGCTATATAGCATTATTCCTCTCCATCCTACTTCTTCCCAATCTTTTGCAGGATTCGATTTAATGATTCCGTTTTTGAGTGTGGCATCAAAAATCTGATCATATCTTTTTATAAAATCGGCTTTGTTTTTAACTTCCGGAATTGGATAATCGCGTTTTAATGGAAAAGAAATAAATTTCGAAACGCCTTCTCTGTTATTGGCTTTTACATTGGCAATAAAACTCTTGACAAATTTTTGATATTCCGGCTTTAAGTCCTGACTAAAAGTCAATTGACTACAAAAAATAAAGATCGTGAAGTACATTCTTATTCATTTCATATAAACCTTTTTAATTTTCTATTGCACTGATAATTAATTATATAATTAATAGTTTCTCTGAACATGAAACTCTTTGTTTAACGTGGAACAATAAAATATTCCATGCAAAACGTAAATTTTATATTTTACATAATGTTTATTCACCGAATCTAAAATCTAAAATCAATTTATACTGGCTTTAAACATTTTAAGTTCGTCCCATGTAAATTCATCGCCGTGTTTTTCTTTCAGACCATTCAGCGATTCTTCCTGATAAAACTCAAAAGCTTCACGCAACGCCAGGATTTTATCGTATGGCAAAACATCCGAAATTTCAACTTTCTTAGCCTGAATTAGTTTAACCAAATGCATTTCAATAGTTTGTACTGTAAGCTTTCGGATTCTGGCAATATCTTGTATCGAATTTTTCTCGAGCCATAAATCATGGGTTTCTTCGATCGTTGTTTTCTTTACAGCCTTTGGTTCGTTTTTATCTAATCTACGGGCTGTATATCGCACTACAGGCTCTTCAGATTTAAAAATATCAGTATTTGCCATATTAAATTCCTCGCGAATCTTGGCAACCTTATCTAATTTGTAGTTTTTAATCGCTGTAGACGACAATTTTTCTTTACAGATGGTTTCACCTGCAACGACAATTTCTATTAGCAATTTAGCCTTCATTAAGCGCAAAACAGCTTTGGTTTGCAAATCATCCAAAAAAGTCAGTTCTTCATAAAACTCTTTAACCTTTTTGAATTTCTGAATTTCGGCCATTTTCTGCAAAAGATCTGTAACCAGTTTGTCCATCGGCTTAAAGAAATAATCATACGCCGCTATTACCCTTTCCTGTACAAAAAACAAATCAACAGTTTCTTTATTGAAAATTTTATTGAGTTGATGAACGAATTTTTGCGAAGGATCAATAAGCGCGTCTATAGTTTCTAAACGCTTATGCGCCCAAACCGAATGTTTAGATTTTTCGGATCCGGCAGCATTTTCATTATAACTAAAACGATGATTACGCCATTCCTGAGCTAAATCAGCCCAATTAAAACTGTTAATCAAATAGTTATGAATAAAATTCTTGGTCTCAAAATGCAGCGAATGTTTCAAAATGTCTTCTGTCGCTTTATTTAAAGCATAATCCATCACATCCTGATCGTTCGAAATACCATTCATCTGTAGCGGAGAAAGCAAAATAAGCCCATTTAAAGAAGTTAAACGTGATAATGCTACATACGCTTGTCCGGGTAAAAAAACTTGCGACACATCGAGCGCAGCTTTCTCAAAAGTTAATCCCTGACTTTTATGCACCGTAATTGCCCAGGCCAATTTTAACGGATAATGCGCAAATGTTCCCAAAACTTCTTCTTCGACTTCCTTTGTGAGATCGTTTACCTTGTATCGAATGTTTTTCCATTCGTATTTCTCTACTTCAATAGTTTTATTCTCTTCAGGGAAATGCACAAAAATTTCTTCGGGCGAAAGTGATTTTATAACGCCCATTTTTCCGTTGAAATATCGTTTTTCAAAGGATAAATCATTCTTAACAAACATTACCTGCGCTCCTACTTTCAATTTTAAATTCTCTTCAACCGGAAAGATTTTTTCCGGAAAATCACCAACAATAAAAGGCTGGTAAGCATATTCATTTCCTGCTAAATCACCTATTGCTTGTTCGTTAATCGAATCAGCTTTGGCATTATGTGTTGTTAATGTGATATATCCGGATTGTTTTTCAGATCAAAATCAGGTTTCACATACTCGTTTAAAATCTGAATATCCTGCGGTGTAATTTGATTGTTACGCAGATTATTCAAAACCGAGATAAAAGCATCATCAGTTTGACGGTAAATCTTAGATAATTCAATATATAACGGAGGATTTTGCTGAATTACATGTGAATGAAAAAAGAATTTTCCTTTGTAATAATTGCGTAAAGTTCGCCACTCTTCGTCCCTAATTACAGGTGGAAGCTGCAATAAATCGCCAATAAAAAGTACCTGAACACCACCAAAAGCACGCGTGTTTTTGCGAACTGTCTGCATCATAAAATCAATAGCATCCAGTAAATCAGCGCGTAACATACTGACTTCATCAATAATCAGCAACTCCATATTTCTGATCACATTTCGCTTGACATTATTCATTTTGAAGTGTCTGCGAAGTGTGTCTTTGTTCTCGAATTTCACGGTTTCTGTAAACTGAGAAGCCTGTTCATAAGACGGAATAAACGCCGAAAATGGCAATTGAAACATCGAATGAATCGTAACTCCACCGGCATTTAGCGCCGCAATTCCGGTTGGGGCAACAACTACAGTATTTTTATGCGTTGTAGCAATGATTTCGCGTAAAAGCGTAGTTTTTCCGGTTCCTGCTTTACCTGTCAGGAATATAGATTTTTGCGTTTGATTGATGAATTGTAAGGTGTAAGCAGCTGCTTCTGTAACGTTTTGCATTGGGCTTGTATTGAAAAACTAAAAGTATCGCATTTTTATAAAAGAAAAAACCTAAATCTTTACAGACTTAGGTTTTTAAATTTAGTTAGTTTGTTTGGTATTATTTTTTAGCAGCTTCTCCTTCTTTTACTGCAGGTTTTTCTTCTGATTTTGGCTCTGCTTTATATTTGTCGTTCAAAGCTTTAATGATATCTTTTGTAATATCATATTTCTCTTCAGCATATAAAATTGAGGCAGCATCACCAGTCCCGTAGATATAAGAGTAACCGTTTTTCTTACCGTATTCTTTGATGAATTTTTTAACACCACTTACTAGAGAATCCATTTCAACACCACTTTCTTGTTGCAATTGTTGAGACAAAGCTTGTTGAGCATAACCCAATTGTTGCTCTCTTTTTTGTAACTCAGCTCCTTTTTGTTGTGCCCAAGCTTGTCCGTTTGCTTGTGCCTGACCTTGAAAATTAGCAGCGTCTTGTTTAAAACGTGTAATCTCAGCTTGTAGTTGTCTTCCCTTTTCTTCCGCTTGAGCTTTGTATTTTGCTTCAAGGTCTTTCGCTTCAGTGTACTCTTTCATTAAAACCGAAGTATCTACGTAAGCTGTTTTTACTTCCTTAACTTCTGCAGTTTTATTACATGAAACGGCGAAAATTGAAAGTGCGATAATTACTAATGCTTTTTTCATTTTTTGAATTTCTATTTTTTTTAATGTATTGAAGACAAAAATATAAAAAAATAAATAGCATCAACATAAAGTTTAAAAAATGCTAGAATTTTATCATATTGTTTTTATTTATCGAAAGAAAAATGTCAATAATTCAACGCTATCAAAAGTGACTTTCATAGCTTTTATTAGAAACATTATCTCAAAAAAGACATAATTTCCCCTCACTTGAACGGAAAACTTGCCAGAAACGCGCTTATTTTGCGTTTTAGCTGTTTTTTAAGACATAAATGTGCGATGAATACTCTTTTGTACTGCTTGCTTTTAAATTTGATTTTAAACCAACAAAAAATGCACTGATATAATTCATTTTTCCGGTTTTGTATTTTTCGGATAATAAACTCACATAAAAAGAATCAAATTTCATTGGAAGCACTTTTTCTAATTTCATATCGACTTTTTCAAAAAGCGATTGGATGGCTTTTTTTGAGAAATGCCAAAAATGAATTGGCACATCATATGCTGCCCAAAATTCATTATAATATTTTGCGTCGTACGATTTAAAATTTGGAACCGCAACAATTAATGTTCCAGTTGGCTTTAGCAAACGCTTCAATTCCTGAATTTGCAATTCTAAATTTGGAACGTGTTCTAAAACATGCCACATCGTAATTACATCAAACGAATTATTTTCGAGAGCAGCAATTTCATTAACAAAAGAAATTCCTTTTTGAATCGCAATGTTTTTTGCTTTCTCGCTTGGTTCTACTCCAACAGTTTCCCAGCCATCATTTTTTGCAGTCAATAAAAAATCTCCGGTTCCGGCACCGATATCTAAAATTCTGCCCTTTTGAGATTGCTCCGAATTAATCAAATTCAATTTATTCTTTAAAGCAATATTTTTTACAAAGTGATATGCTTTTTCAAATAACGAACGTTTGTTGTCTGTGTGCGAAATATAATCTTCGCTTTCGTAATATCTTCCAAGATTTTCTAAATCGGGTTGCGGAGATGTAATCAACATGTCTAAAGTTTCGTCGTGATACAATTCGAAAATTTCTTTAGAAACTGAATGGTCTTTTACAGTAAGAAAATGTTTTTTGTTTAAAACGTCCATTTTTTAATTATAGGTATTTTGGTTTAATTTCATAGTAAACCCTAAAAGCGAAATTTCCGCTTTTAGGGTTTATTGTTTTTAATATTTATTTTTTAGCGTTTCCAATTTATTTTTACAGCCGACATTTTTTCATTTTCAATTCTTGTCTCTGCAATTATTATAAAACCATTTTTAATATAAAACGGCATTGGAGATTTATAAACTTCATTATTCTGTTTCACTTCATTTTCATGATCAGTAACCCAACCATTCAAAACATTATTTTTCTTTTTTAATTCACTGATCAAAAGCGAACCATTTCCTTTTCCTTGAATTTGATGATCTAAAATTATCGCAAACCAATTTTCATCTTCTCTCAAAAAAGTAAACGCCCAACCATTTATTTTATCTGAATCATCAAACAACAAATAATGTTTTGTATCCGAAATTCCATTTAAATATGATTCAAAATCTTCGATCGTTTTCAAATGCAATCTTGCCGGATATTCGTTGTTCCAAAGTTCTCGTAAAACATTCTTTTCTTTCTCTGATAAAATCTCTTTTTCAACAATCTTCATAGTCAAGAATAAATTCAAAATAGTTTCACGTGGAACATTTATTTTTGTTTCAGGTTTTCTTTGTTTCAGGTTTTGAGTTTCACGTGGAACAATTTTAGTTTTCACTCGCAGTTTTCAGTTTTCAATTACTGCTTACTTAAAACTGCGACTGCAAACTTTTTACCTTCCCATATAAATCAAAAGCACGGAAATATCACTTGGTGAAACTCCGCTTATTCTTGAAGCTTGAGAAATTGTAACAGGACGAATCTTGCTCAATTTTTGTTTTGCTTCAATCGACATTGATTTAATTTTATTGTAATCGAAATTTTCCGGAATTTTCACTTCTTCTAAACGAGTTAGTTTATCAGCGTTATTTCTTTCCTTTTCAATATAACCAGAATATTTCACCTGAATTTCTGCTTGCTCTAAAATTTCCTGATCCAGATTATTCTCTTCAACATAAGCTTTCACTTTTTCAAACTTCATCATATCCTCTAAATCAATTTGCGGACGTGAGAAAACTTTAAACATTTTATCACCTTGCGTAATTGGAGCTGTTTCTTTTGCTTCCAGAATTGGATTTGTTTCTGCAACCGAAACACTTGTTTCTTTAAAGAACGCAACCATCTTTTCAGACTCGTTTAGTTTCTTTTCCATTCTTCGCAAACGAGCTTCAGATGCAAGACCAATTTCATGCGACATTGGTGTCAATCTGAAATCGGCATTATCTTGACGCAACAATGTTCTATATTCTGCTCTTGATGTAAACATACGATATGGTTCTTCTGTTCCTTTCGTAATCAAGTCGTCAATCAAAACTCCAATATAAGCTTCATCACGTTTTAAAATTAACGGCGCTTTTTCATGCACTTTTAAATGCGCATTTATTCCAGCCATCAAACCTTGAGAAGCTGCTTCTTCATATCCTGTTGTTCCGTTAATCTGTCCGGCAAAATACAATCCCTCAATTAACTTTGTTTCCAAAGTATGTTTCAATTGCGTTGGCGGGAAATAATCATATTCGATTGCGTAACCCGGACGGAAGAATTTCACATTCTCAAAACCGGCAACAGAACGCAATGCTTTAAACTGAATATCCTCCGGAAGCGAAGTTGAAAAACCATTCACATAAACCTCACAAGTATTCCAACCTTCCGGCTCCACAAATAATTGATGACGCTCTTTATCAGCAAAACGATTTATCTTATCTTCTATCGAAGGACAATATCTTGGACCGATGCTTTTGATTCTTCCGTTGAACATTGGAGAACGATCAAAACCTTCTCTCAAAATATCGTGAACATTCAATGACGTATATGTCATGTGACAAGATCTTTGATGCGTCAACGGAACCGTTAAATCCGAATAAGAAAACTTATCCGGTTTCGCATCTCCTTTTTCTTCGTTCATTTTAGAATAATCCAAAGAACGTCCATCAACTCGTGGCGGCGTTCCTGTTTTCATTCTTCCAGCTTCAAATCCGGCTTTCACTAAATCTTCGGTAATTCCGGTTGCAGCACTTTCGCCTGCTCTTCCTCCACCAAATTGTTTTTCTCCTATATGAATTAAACCATTCAAAAAAGTTCCGTTTGTCAAGACAACAGACTTAGATCGAATCTCCACTCCTATCGAAGTTTTAATTCCCTTTATCTTTCCGTTCTCGATAATCAAACCTTTTACCATTTCTTGGTAGAAATCCAAATTTGGAGTTCCCTCCAACATCATTCTCCATTCTTCGGCAAAACGCATTCGATCACTTTGAACTCTCGGAGACCACATTGCAGGTCCTTTCGATTTATTCAACATCTTAAACTGAATTGCAGTTCGGTCAGAAACAATTCCTGAGTATCCTCCCAACGCATCAATCTCACGCACAATTTGCCCTTTTGCAATTCCTCCCATTGCTGGGTTGCAAGACATCTGTGCAATATTCTGCAGGCTCATTGTAACCAATAAGGTTTTTGATCCTAAATTTGCGGCCGCTGCCGCGGCCTCTGAACCAGCATGACCTGCGCCAACCACGATAACATCGTATTCTTCTAAAAACATTTTGTTTTACTATTCTCTGGAAACCGTTTAAGGCGGTCCTCAGAATTAACTTTATATTCCTTTTTTGTTCCACGTGGAACGGCGCTAACGCGCAAATATTCAAACCTTGAAACTCTAAATTCCAATTCAAATCTAAAAACCTGTTCCACGTGGAACAGATAAAACTCAGTTTTAAACCTAAATCTTTTGAATCAAATTCACGATTTAAAACTTTACTTCGCGTGTTCCACGTGAAACACTTTAAAAAAAATCATTTAAATTCTGCCTTAAATTCTTATGTTCCACGTGAAACATTTTAAAACTTACTCTCAAATTTAAAATCTTTTTTATGTGTTCCACGTGAAACAAATATTATTTTACATTCTTAAATTAAATCATGTTTCACGTGGAACACATAATTCTTTTCAATTTAAAAAGATGTTTAATTACTGTTCCACGTGAAACATTGCAATTTTCTCATCCTCTTTTGAACGCATTAGTTCTGCATCAGCATCACTTTTATCTTTGTATCCACAGTAATGTAATATACCATGAGCAAGAACACGTTTTAATTCCTCTTCAAAAGAAACATTAAAATCCTTTGCGTTATCCTCTACTCTTTCAACAGAAACAAAAATATCTCCGTTAAGTTCATTACCAACTGTATAATCAAAACTGATAATATCAGTCAAAGTATCGTGATCTAAATATTCTACATTTATCTTATGAAGATATTCATCATCACAAAAAATATAATTTATTTCTCCTTCGTTTTTACTTTCAGAAACAATTACAGCACTTAACCAATCAGAAAAGGCTTGTTCATTATCTAAAGTAAATTCTGTTTCGTAATTAAAATTGATCATTTTCTATTAAAATATTCTTGAACCTTTTGATTAAAATTCGAGCGCAAAGGTAGTGATTGTCTGTTTAATATCTCAACACTGTTTAAATAATCCAATAATGAACTCGGTAAAGCATTTGTTCTATTAGAAAACTCAGCTTTATTTGTTTCAGATTGGCGCTTCGTATCTTGACCTTGCTGCTGAACTGCATTGTTTAATTTTAATAATTCTTGTTGAATATTTAAGATACGTTGCAGGTTCTCATTCTTAAAACCTTTATTCAAAATTTGTTTTTCAGAAGCTTTCATTTGATCGATCACAGATTTACCCTGAGAATCTAATCCTTGTTTTGCCAATTCTTTTTGCAATGCTTCTCGAAGTTTTACTTGTTCTTTGTAAATTTCCATGATTGCTTCTGCGTCACCTTCACCATCATTACCATCTTTATTCTCATTTCCTTTTCCACCATTATTATTTCTCTGACCATCTTTACCATCTCCACTTTTTCCTTTTCCATCTTTTCCCTTACCGTCTTTTCCTTCTCCAGGTTTATCGCCGGGTTTGTCTCCAGGTTTATCTCCTGCTTTCATTCCAGCTTTCATTTTATCTCCCAAACCTTTTTGCTTTTGGATAATATCTGGTAATTGCATTCCTTGTCCATCGCCTGGTTTTGGTTTTCCCGATCCTGGTTTAGACATTGACATCTGCATATTGTTTAATAAATCACTTAAAAAATCGGCTAATTTATTTGCAGATGAAACAGCATATTGTTGGTGCGAAACTCCTTTAGGAACCTGAACATCACTTAAACTTTCAATAGCTTTATCTATATTGTATTGTACATTTCCAATTTCTTTCGTTACATCTTCTGCTACTTTTGGATTACGAAGTGACAATGCAAACAAACTATCATCAACATATCTAAACTGTTGTTTTAAATTCTGCTGAATTTTAATGTTCTTAGTATATACTGAAGAACCTAATTTCATAGATTTAAATTGTTTCATCACATCTTCCTGCGATAAAGAATATGCTAATAAATTATCTAGAACCTGACGAAGCATTGCAACATCTTCCTCCAGTTGTTCCTGTTCTCCACCTTCCATACTAGAGTCCATTTGTTCAGCCATACTCTTCATTTTCTTAGCTGCACTTTTTTGTTTTGGCTTAGCCGAAGATGAATTCTTTTTACTCAATTCCTCAGAAGCTTTCTCTAAATCATTCTTTAAATCTTTTTCTTTTGAAGCATCAGAAGGAATATCCAAAGGAGATTTTAATGTCTTGTTTTCCTCTTTCAAATCTTTTAAGTCTTCCTGAATTTTATCAAAAGCTTTATTAATATCTTCTTGTTTATCCTGAGTATTTTCTTTTTCTTTATTCGAAAGTTCCTCTTGCTTGTCTGCAAGTTTCTTTAATTTATCAGCAACTTGTTCTGCTTTTTTAGAAACATAAAAACGCTTTGTAAGTTCAACTAATTGTTCAAGATTACGAGATTGATTCTTGCTAATCTGTTTGAATTTTTCCATCTTATCAAACAAATCTTCACTGTTCAATTTGTCGTTTAAATTCTTTAATTCATCCATTAACTTCTGATTCTTTTCTAAATCTTTCTCTGCATTATCTAAACGTTTTTGCAAATCATCAGCAGTTTTATCTTTCTTTTCAGATTGAAACTTATCTAAGTTCTTGTTCATTTTCTCTGCAAATTGTTTCATCAACTCGTCTTGTTGTTTCTGACGTTTGATAAAATCATTTACTTTTTGCTGGTCTTTAAACTCTAAATTATCTTTCTCTTTCCCTGCTTTCTGAATCTTATCCATTTCAGAAAATTGCTTTGCTTGATTTTTTAAAGACTTCTCTAAACTATTAATATTATCATTTTGCTGTTGTAATTCTAAATCATGGATCTCATCTGTAGTCGAAACACGATCAGAAAAAACAGAAGACTTTGTACTCTTAAATCCATGAGGCGCATCATTATCAAAAACCTCAAAATAGTATTCATAAGATACTCCTTCCTCAACGGCAAGGTTACTCGGGAAGTTAAAAACAAACTGATCAAATACTCCAGACTTCACCGGTATGGTTCCACGCTTGGCCGTGTTTGGTTTATTATGTTCGTAGTACACAACTTGTAATTTAGACAATCCATAGTCATCACCTAATCTTCCTAAAACATAATTTTTATCCAACTTTAAACTATCAGGTGCCGGTGCAACATTGATTGTTGGATGCTGATCTTTGATCACAGAAAGCTGATAATCCAGTTTTTCATAGTTTTTAACCTTACTATTAGAGGTAAGGATTTGATATTCTGTATTTTGACTGATGCTTTTAGCCAATTTAAACTCATTTTCGGCTTTATTGAACTTAAAAGCTCCGTTTTCATCCTTCCAAACAATCTCCTGAGTCGATTGTGTATTCATTTTCCAGGTTACTAAAGTTCCTTCTGGTACAATTGCATTTCCGGTTCCTTGAATAGTTTCTGATTTTTTCTTTAGATAAGATGGAAAATTCAAGACCATTTCGAAGTTGGCAATTGACGGAACTGTGATTACTTTCAATTCATATTCATCAGATGAAACTGAATTTCCTTCAAAAGAAAACGACACATTTTCTACAGGTTTCTCAATTTTGAATTCAAACTTTCCTGGTTGCGATGATTCCATAAAATAACTTTCATCACCAATATGAATCATCACATTCTCCGGAACAACCTTTCCAATAGATTCCATTTTGATAACGAAATCTTTGTTTTGTTCTGTTTGCAGATTCTGATTCAGAACCACAAATTTAAAAGGAGCCGGTGGTAAGAATGTAGCATTAAAATGTACTACTCTATTTAAACTTTGAGAAATAATATTGCTGTTTCCTGAAATATAAAACACCGAAAAAAGCAAAACCGGAACAATCGCTAATGGCAAATACTTTTTATTTGTTTTAAAATTGATTGCATTTCCAAATGGAATTGGTTGCAATGAATTTGCTTTTTGCTCTATCGAAGCTAACATCAATTCAGAACTTTCAGCAGAATTTTCAGAAGCTGACAATTGTAAAAAGTTTGTTAGTTTATCACTTACTTCAGTAAAATGATTACCAATAATTTTGGAAGCCTGATTATAATCAATTCCTTTTTGAAGTTTGAACAACTTGAAAATCGGGAACAAAATAAAACGGAACAAAAAGAAAATCTCCACTCCTATAAATATCCAAAACAAAAACGTTCTTCCTAATGGTTTTAACCAAAGAAAATATTCAATAAACAGTGTGAATAAAAAATATAATAATCCAAAACCAATAAAAAGAAGACCTCCTTTTATCAATTCGTTGGTATAATATTTCTTTATAAATGCTTCTAATTTTTGATATATAGCCGATGTCGTTTTCAAAATAAAATCTCTTTTGATTATAACCCATAAAAGTACTAATTATAATAATATCTTTTAAGATTCTAAGTTACTAAGACGCTAAGGTTCTAAGATAGAAAAATCTAAAATCAACATTCTAAAATCTAAAATCATAAAACGTATCTTTGCATCAAAATTTAAACAAATGTCAAAGCAAGTTCGTGTGCGTTTTGCACCAAGTCCAACAGGACCTTTACATATTGGCGGAGTTCGTACTGCCTTATTTAATTATTTATTTGCCAAAAAAAACAATGGTGTTTTTTATTTAAGAATTGAAGATACAGATCAAACTCGTTTTGTTCCTGGAGCCGAAGCTTATATTATGGAAGCACTTGAATGGTTAGGAATTGCTCCTGAAGAAACTGTTGGGAAAAACGAAAAATTTGGTCCGTACAGACAAAGTGATCGTAAGGAATTATACCAACAATATGCTGATCAATTGATCAATTCAGGTTGGGCGTATTATGCTTTTGATACTCCGGAAGCTTTAGATGCACATAGAAAACAACATGAAGCCGAAGGAAAAACATTTATTTACAACCATCATAATCGTGAAAAGTTAGATACGTCTTTGGTAACTTCTGCAGAAGAAGTTGCTAAAAGAATTGCAAACGGAGAACATTATGTGATTCGTTTTAAAACTCCGGTTGATGAAACTTTACATTTAAAAGATATCATTCGTGGTGATGTAAAATTCGAAACGAATCTACTTGACGATAAAGTATTATTTAAAAGTGACGGAATGCCAACATACCATTTGGCCAATATTGTGGATGACCATTTGATGGAAACTTCACATGTAATTCGTGGTGAAGAATGGTTGCCATCGATTCCTCTTCACGTTTTGTTATACAGAGCTTTTGGTTGGGATGCTCCGGAATTTGCACATTTACCTTTGATTTTAAAACCGGTTGGTAACGGAAAATTATCTAAAAGAGATGGTGACAAATTAGGATTTCCTGTGTTTCCGCTTGAATGGAAAACTGAAGAAGGTGTTTCATCTGGTTACAGAGAAAACGGATTTTTCCCAGAAGCAGTTATAAACTTCCTTGCTTTATTAGGTTGGAATGACGGAACTGATAAAGAATTATTTTCATTAGAAGAACTTGTAGAATCTTTTGACTTGAACCGAGTTCATAAATCTGGAGCAAAATTTGATCCGGAGAAAAACAAATGGTTCAATCACCAATATTTAATCAAACAAAATGATGCTGATTTAGCGAAAGACTTCTCTCCTATTTTGATTGAAAAAGGCATTGATATTTCTAAATTTGACATAACAAGAATTGTTTCTTTGATTAAAGAAAGAGCTCATTTTGTTTCTGAATTTTGGGATTTAACCGATTTCTTTTTCCAGGCGCCAACATCTTATGATGAAAAAGCAAGCAAAAACTGGAAGGAAGAAACTCCAACTTTAATGCAGGAATTGATTTCGGTTCTGGAAAATATCGAAGATTTTACTTCTGCAAATATTGAAACAATCGTAAAAGATTGGTTAACTAAAAACGAAATTGGAATGGGAAAAGTTATGCAGCCTTTTCGTTTGAGTTTGGTTGGAGCTTTAAAAGGTCCTCACCTATTTGACATTGTTGAAATCATCGGAAAAGAAGAAACTATTTCGAGAATTCAGAAAGCAATCACAACTTTATAATCTTCATAAATTTAAATTAAACGCTAAGAAACATTGATAACATGTTCTTAGCGTTTTTTTTATGCTTTTAAAAATTAAAATTAGAAGAATTTTCGTAATTTTCAAGATCATAAAAACTAAATCAATATCATCATGGGTACAGCATTTATTATCCTAATAGTCTTCGGATTATTTATTTTAATGTCATCGTTCTTCACTGTTAAGCAGCAAACAAGTGTTATAGTAGAACGCTTTGGAAAATTTACAAGCGTTAGAAATTCGGGTTTACAATTAAAACTTCCAATAATTGATAGAATTTCAGGTCGTGTAAATCTAAAAATTCAACAATTAGATGTTCTTATTGAAACACAAACGAAAGACAATGTCTTCATCAAGATGAAAGTTTCTGTCCAGTTCAAAGTAATACAGGAACATGTATATGAAGCTTTTTACAAACTAGAATATCCACATGATCAAATCACTGCTTATGTATTTGACGTTGTACGTGCCGAGGTTCCTAAATTAATCTTGGATGATGTATTTGTTCGTAAAGATGATATTGCAATTGCTGTAAAACGAGAGTTGAACGAAGCTATGACAACTTATGGTTATGACATCATCAACACACTTGTAACAGATATTGATCCAGATATTCAGGTAAAAAATGCAATGAACAGAATCAATGCAGCCGAAAGAGAAAAAACAGCGGCAATGTTTGAATCTGAAGCACAACGAATTAGAATTGTAGCTAAAGCAAAAGCTGAAGCCGAAAGTAAAAAACTTCAAGGTCAAGGTATTGCCGATCAACGTAGAGAAATTGCACGTGGATTAGTAGAAAGTGTTGAAGTTTTGAACAATGTTGGAATTAATTCACAGGAAGCGTCTGCATTGATCGTAATTACACAACATTATGATACACTACAAGCCATTGGAGCTGATACCAACTCTAATTTGATATTATTGCCAAACTCTCCACAAGCTGCAAGTGATATGTTAAACAGTATGGTAACTAGTTTTTCAGCTTCAAATATAATTGGAGAAGAGATGAAAAGACAACCTAGAAAAATTAAAAAAACAAACAATTCGGATATAAACTATAATCCATCAGATACTTCTGAGCCAACAGAAACGGCTTAATAGTAATACTAAAACAAAAAAGAGGCTTAATAGCCTCTTTTTTTATTGATAAACCAACCTATAATATACGGTAAAACTGATTGCAAAATCTTGACATAAGAATTTGAAAAGTACTCTTTGTAAGAAGATAAAAATCCGTTTACGATATTTTGAGGTGTAATACTTTCTTTAGTTTTCTGAAAACTTAAAACCAATTTCTGATAATTAATCTCTTTTTCTAATTTCAAAATTTCCAGGTCTCTTTCGATTTCCGCGTATGATGAGTATTTTTTAGTTTCCATAATTAATCATTAAAAAAGATTTCTGAAAATTTCTCCAAAATCGGACCTTCTACAAACTTATCTTTTATAAAGAAAAGTAAAATTGTAGCTATAAGATAGATCCCTCCTACTGTCAAAAATCCTAAAGTATAACTCCCGAACATTGTACTAAAAGCAAAAGCAGCAGCTACAGATCCAAAAAGTAAAACCATACTAAAGCACAATAAGATCAAAGTAAACTTAAAAATTAAAGTTGTTGATTTCATCGCAACCTTAAAACCCCAAAGTTTATAGTATGCTAAATGACTGTCCAGATAAACTTTAGCCTGATCCTGAATGTTTTCTGTATTTTCTTTTAATTCTTCAAAAGCCATAATTGTAATTTTAATTAACAAAAGAAGCACAAAACTTATGATTTGACAATTGCTTTTTGATTATTCTAAGATTAAAATAACCAAAACAATCATTGAAATCACATTGAGCTTTGTGCTTCCTGTATTATTATTTCTGAAGTTTAGCGTTTTGCGCTTTTAAATCAGCTAGTTTAGATTCTAAAAAACTGATAACTTCTTCTGTCTTATAACTCATGTTCGAAAGTAATTCTCCGTAAGTTCCGTCTAAATTTTCTTTTGCGTGAGTAAATTTTTCACGTAACACTTCAGAACTTGCTGAAAGTGAATCCTTCAAATTGTGTGTTGCATCATCTAAACCTTCCTTAAGTTTAGCACGAGTTTTAGATCCTTTGTCAGGAGCAAATAAAATTCCGATCGCTGCACCAGCGGCGGCAGCACCTAAAATTGCTGCTACAGTATTTAAGTTTTTTGACATAATATTTAAATTTAAATGATTAATAAAGGTACTCTTTTTTTAATTTACAAAATACTGGCTAAATATAATTTAATAAGATTTAACACTAAATTTAATACACGTAAGCTACAGCTTCAAATTTTCCATTTGCTTTTTCGACAATACTAACAAACGGATATCCATTTGAAGCTACTTGTGTTTTAATTCTTAGAGCAGTATTTTTCTGATTTGCAATTGGTGGTTCTCCTTTTGTCTTTGTAGAGACTCCTGAAAAACTAGCAACTTGTTTTAAACCTATTGTCTTTTCCTGAGGCAAAACCGCAACAAGTTTGTAATCTGATTTTGAATCTACTATAACTTTATCTGATATTTTTTTTGTCTGATTGGTTTGTTTATTAGTCAATTGCGAAACGGCATATTTGCTAATTTTATGTTCTTCGGCACTTCCGCTAAAAGAATAATAAACCAAATCATTTTCCAGTTTAATAAAATTAACATCAAGTTGTTCACCATTGTGTTTTGTAATTTGATGTGTTTGAGAAATTGCAATATTTGCAAATAAAATAGATAGCGTAAAAATGATGCTTTTCATAAATAAATAAATTTTAAGTTTTAGAGTTGTTTATAGTCAAAAGATGAAAATCAAAATTTGAAACTATCAGCAAAAAATAATTCTATGATATTTAACCATTATGAAATCATCTTGAAAAAATACATTTACGTCGAAGTATTATCAAAATCAAATCACAATAAAAATTAGAACATAAAACAATCTACAAGAATTCGTATTTAGAATTAAAACTAAAATCAAAAAACGATTCATTTTTAAACTTTAGCAAAACTCGGTTTCGATTCTCAACTTTCATTTCAAATTATTGAAAAAACTTTTCATATTTGACACTACGTTAAAAATACTAACTTTATAAACAATTGTATGTTAATAACCCGTTAAACTGAGAAAAATAACGTCAAAAACTAAAATAAAGACTTAAAATCAACGATTATTCAAAAGATGAGTTAAGAGATGGAAGAAGTAAAATTTTAGCTTAAAATTAAATTATGGAGGTCACTTTCAATCTAAAACATCTATAATTTTTTAAATTAAAATAGATTTTATAGATAATCAATTATATCTTTTAAAAATAAAATATCAATCGTTAAAATTTATTATTATATAGAATTGCTTTTTTTGAACCAGAATTTCAATGGAATTTAAAAAACTAATGGAATTCTCAACTTTATAAACAATTCAATATTAATAAGCTCTAAAGTAGACTAAAATAAAGTCTAAAATTAAAATAAAGACTCAAAATCAATCATTATTCAAAAGATGAGTTGAGAGCTGGAAGAAATGAAATTTTAGCTTAAAATTAAATTATGAAGGTCACTTTTAATCTAAAACATCTATAAAATTATACTTTTAAATAGATTTTACAAATAATCAATTATATCTTTTAAAAACAAAATATCAATCATTTAAATTTATTATTAGATAGAATTGTTTTTTTTGACTCAAATCCCAATTTTGAAGCATAATTTCAATGGAATTTAAAAAACTGATGAAATTCTCAACTTTATAAACAATTCAATGTTAATAAGCTCTAAAGTAGACCAAAATAAGGCCTAAAATTAAAATAAAGCTTTAATTTTAACGATTTTTTAAAAGATGAGTTAAGAGATGGAAGAAATGAAATTTTAGCTTAAAATTAATTTATGAAGGTCACTTTTAATCTAAAAAACTTATAAATATTATAATTTTAATAGAAAATATAAATAATAAAAAAAGCGCTTATAAAAAGCGCTTTTTAATAGATTCTAATGATATTATTTTTTTACCATCTCGGCAAGAATTTCAATTTCTCTTTCCGAAGCATTTTTTGGAGGATTTGAATTTAATTTCAACATTTCCTCTTCAAACTGATTTCTGAAACTTTCATTTTCTAAATCTCTCAAATTTAAAAGAGCTTTTGATCGAACATAAGTCGATTCACTTCTAAGAGACATCATGTATAATTTTTTAATATCTTCTTCTTCAAAATCTCCTGATTTCAAATGTGAATATTTCAAAATAAACTGAGCAAACAACAATGAACCTTTATTATTGTTGATATTCTTCTTTAATGAATTTTGCAATAAAGAAAAACTTGAAACATTTTTGATGCTCTCCCCTATTGCGCTTTCAATTGCAATGCGTTCCGCTTTTGTTTCAACTTTAAAATATTTATTGATTTCTTTTAAAGAATTATTAATGCTATTTTCCTCTTTTTTACCTTTTTCTTCCCAGGCATCTTTAAGTCCAACAGTTTTGTTAAATACTAATTTTGAAGCAGTTGAGTCTTTATCAACAGTAAAATACCCCAAACGTTGAAATTGAAATTTATCTTCATTTTGAGCTGTTGCTAAACTTGGTTCAACAAATCCGGTAATCACTTCTAACGAATTTGGATTAACAAAATCTAAGAAATTTTTCTCTTTATAACTGTCCGGAGCTTCATCTGTAAACAAACGATCATACATACGAACTTCTGCCTCAATTGCATGCGCAATAGAAACCCAGTGCAATGTTCCAGATACTTTTCTTTGACTTGCTTCTGTCCCACTTCCGCTTAAAGAATCAGTATCATACGTAACATGAATCTCAGTAATATTTCCGTCAGCATCTTTTATAACACTTTCACCTTTAATGATATATGCGTTTTTAAGACGAACTTCTTTTCCTAATGTCAAACGGAAAAATTTAGCTGGAGCTTCTTCTAAAAAGTCTTCTCTTTCTATATATAATTCACGAGAAAAAGGTACTTTTCTGAATCCTGCATTCTCATCTTCCTGATTATTCTCTGCTTCTAACCACTCCTCTTTTCCTTCAGGATAATTTGTAATTACCAATTTTACGGGATCTAAAACTGCCATTACACGTGGTGCAATTTTGTTTAAATCTTCACGAATACAAAATTCTAAAACCGATACATTGATTAAATTATCACGTTTTGCAATACCAATTGTATTGGCAAAATTACGCAAAGATGCAGCTGTATAACCTCTTCTTCTTAATCCTGAAATGGTTGACATTCTAGGATCATCCCAACCGTTAACATGCTTTTCTTTAACTAGTTGTTGTAATTTTCTTTTACTAACAACGGTATGTGATAAGTTACGTCTTGCAAATTCTCTTTGCTTCGGACGTAGTTTATTATCATCTAAAATTTGATCTAAAAACCAGTCGTATAATTCACGATGAGGCAAAAATTCAAGTGTACAAAATGAATGTGAAATCTCTTCTAAATAATCACTTTGTCCGTGTGCCCAATCGTACATTGGATAGATTTTCCAATCGTCACCGGTTCTATGATGATGTCTGTGTAAAATCCTGTACATGATAGGATCACGCATCAGCATATTAGTAGATTTCATGTCTATTTTTGCACGAAGAATATGAGTACCAGCCTCAAATTCACCATTTTTCATTCTTTCGAATAAATCTAAATTTTCTTCAACCGAACGATTTCTGTACGGACTATCAGTTCCAACTGTAGATGGAGTTCCTTTTTGAATCGCCATATCTTCAGAAGACTGACTATCAACATAAGCTTTATCTTTTTTAATTAATAAAACTGCCCAGTCATATAATTGTTGAAAATAATCTGAAGCATAACGTTCTTCTGCCCAGGTATAACCCAACCATTCAACATCTTTTTTAATAGCGTCAACAAATTCCTGTTCTTCTTTTTCAGGGTTTGTATCATCAAAACGTAAATTTACAGGAGATTGATAATCAATTCCTAAACCAAAATTTAATGCAATAGAACTTGCATGACCAATGTGTAAATATCCATTTGGTTCTGGTGGAAAACGAAAATGAAGTTTAGTTTGTGAAAGACCTGATTTAAGATCTTCCTCTATGATTTGTTCAATAAAATTGAGTGATTTCTCTTCTGATGCCATTATTTTATAGTAATTTTAGCAAAGATAAAAAAGTTTACAGTTTTCGGTTTACAGTTTACAGTTTTCTTTAGAAACTTCTCAGTAAACCTGAAACTTAGAACTTGAAACTAAATTTAAAATGGGAGTTATAAAACTAAAAAACATTCGTACTTTTTCATATCACGGATGTTTAATTGAAGAAGGAAAAATTGGATCTGACTATACTGTAGATCTAAAAATTAAAGCTAATTTACAGAAATCAGCAGATAGTGATCATTTAGCAGACACTGTTGATTATGTACATTTAAATAAAATTGTTACCGAAGAAATGGCAATTCGTTCGCATTTATTAGAACATGTTGCTAAAAGAATCAATAATCGTGTACTTGCTGAGATAGAAAGTGTAGAAAAAACAACAGTTTGGGTTTCTAAAATAAATCCTCCTATAGGTGGTGATGTTGAAACAGTTACTATAAAAATGACGGAAATTAGAAAGTAATTTTTTGAATTAAAAAACGAAAAATTTAAAATACTTCATTTTAAACTTTTGAAATTTAAAGATTTTAGTTACTTTTGCCATCCGTTCAAGTAATGGCGTCGTGGCCGAGCGGCTAGGCTGGGCTCTGCAAAAGCTCCTACTCCGGTTCGAATCCGGACGATGCCTCTAAAACCTCTAAAGAAATTTAGAGGTTTTTTTGTGGTTATAAGTCTAGGTTTATCCTTGCGAGGAACGAAGCAATCTCACTACTTATAAGTTTAGAAATGTTGATATGCCTAGTGAGATTGCTTCGTTCCTCGCAAGGACTTATAAACATAAAAAAAACCTCTGAAATTCAGAGGCTTAAATTTATAATTTTGAGTTGTTAACAACTACTTTTCAATATTCTCAAAAGCGTTTTTAACCATTTGTTTTTCTTTTGGAAACCAGCCTTGAATCATTAAAACAATACCAAAAATCATTAAAACAATACTAATTCCTTTTTTGATTTTTAGAATATTAGTTGGTGTCATTTTTGATTTTAACTGTTTGGCTAATAATATCTTAACACAATCAACTACTAAATAAGTAATAATCACGGCGGTAAAAAAAGTAAACATTCTTGAATTTTGCATTTCTAATTTTGGTCCGATAGAAATTATAACTGCCAACCAAAAACCTAATACACCAATGTTAATAACGTTGAGTAAAAAGCCTTTTACAAACAAACTTGCATAGTTTCTTTTTATAATATCACGATCAATCTCTTCGTCATTGATTTTTTCTTCTTTTTTTAATTTCAAAAATGAAATTATACCATACATCAGCATAACAATTCCGCCAAAAATAAAAAGTGCCGGTTTATCTTTTAAACTCTGAATGAGTCTGTAACTTCCTAAATAAGCAATTGCTATAAAAAAAACATCACCTAATACTACACCAAGATCAAAGACTAATGCAGCTCTGAATCCTTTTGTTATACTGGTTTCTAATAGTACAAAAAATACCGGACCTACCATAAAACTCAAAAAAAGTCCCCATGGCAGTCCAGCCAAAATATCATTTATCATTCAAATACAATTTGTTATTTTACCTCTTCGATTTTACCTCCAAAAACTGTTTTTTGATTAATTTGTTTCGGTTTTCCATAAATGTAAATAGAGCCTCCTGCGCTTACTTTTGCATCAACAAGGGTAGAAGCATTCACATCTGCTTTTCCTCCCGCAGAAACGCTTACAGTAGTTTGAGAAGTGGTCAATTTACTTGCTAGTAAATATCCACCTGCTCCTAAACTTGCATCTTGATTTGCTGCTTTACCGTGCAAAGTTATAGAACCTCCTGAAACAGAACTTACTTTTAGTTTATCAACATCTAAATTAACATCAATTGTTGCGCCTTCCTGGGCACTTACTTTAAATGAAGTGGCTTTTATAGCTTCTTTACTGGTAACATTTGCACCTTCATTAACATCTATAAGTTCTAAATGTTTATAATACACAGTAATATCAAGATCATTTCCGGATAATAATTTTGGAAAAGGCATTCTTAATTTTAATAAACCTTTCTTGTTAACAACTTCAACTTCTGATTCTCTTGCGCCTTTAATAACAATCTTATTTTCTGAAGACTGAACCAATTTTACACTTAATTTATCAAAAACTTTAACGGAATCAAAATCACCTAAATCTTTAGTAACCTGACCAAAAGACATTTGAACAAATAAAATTGCAGCTCCTATCAATAACTTTTTCATACTTTTATTTTTTAAATTAAACCTTTATTCTGCTCTTCTTAAAAAATGAAAATCTAATTGTTTTTTCACTAAATCAGCATTTTTCACTTTTACGTAAATTTCATCTCCTAATTGTAATATACTGTTTGAAGTTGCTCCAACTAAAGCATATTGCTTTTCATCAAAAGTATAATAATCATCTTTTATTTCTCTGATTCTTACCATTCCTTCGCATTTGTTAGAAATAATTTCAACATAAATTCCCCACTCAGTAACTCCCGAAATAACACCCAAAAACTCTTCGTCCTGATGATCCTGCATGTATTTAACCTGCATGTATTTAATACTATCTCGTTCAGCATTAGTCGCTAAACCTTCCATATTAGAACAATGCAAAGATTTAGTTTCGTATGTTTCTTCATCTACAGATTTACCTCCGTCAAGATAATATTGCAACAAACGGTGTACCATAACGTCAGGATAACGACGAATTGGCGATGTAAAATGGCTATAATAATCAAAAGCTAATCCGTAATGACCAATATTATCTGTCGAATATTTGGCCTTGCTCATACTTCTAATAGCAAGAGTATCAATTAAATTTTGCTCTTTTTTACCATTTACTTCTTCCATTAAAGCATTCAATGATTTCGAAATATCACCTTTGTTACGGAAATCAATTTTATAACCAAACTTAGCAATAACGCCTTGCATTGCAATTAATTTATCTTCATTAGGTTCATCGTGAATCCTATAAACAAAAGTTTTCTTTTGTTTACCAACATATTCAGCCACTTTTCTATTGGCTAAAAGCATGAACTCTTCAATTAAATGATTGGCATCTTTTGAAATTTTAAAGTAAACTCCTTCTGGTTCCCCTTCAGCATCTAAGTCAAATTTCACTTCAACTTTATCAAAAGAAATAGCGCCATTTGCCATTCTTTTCTTTCTTAAAATCTTAGCTAATTCATCTAATTTTAAAGTCGCATCAACAATTTCATCAGAAACAACGTAAGAATCTCCTGTGATAGAAATATCAAGCGGAATCGTATTGTCTTTTGTTTCAATAATATACTGAGCTTCTTCATATGCAAATCGTTGATCTGAATAAATTACTGTTCTACCAAACCATTGGTTAATAACTTGTGAATTCTCTGAAACTTCAAAAATAGCCGAGAATGTATATTTCTCTTCATTTGGTCGTAACGAACAGGCAAAATTAGATAAAACTTCCGGAAGCATTGGCACTACTCTATCTACTAAATAAACCGAAGTTGCACGTTGATAAGCTTCATCATCTAAGATTGTTCCTTCTTCAAGATAATACGAAACATCGGCAATATGAATTCCAATTTCGTAATTTCCATTCTCTAACTTTTTGAAAGACAAAGCATCATCAAAATCTTTTGCATCTTTTGGATCTATCGTGAATGTTAGTGTATCACGCATATCACGACGTTTAGCAATTTCGCTTTCTTGTATAGAAGTATCTATTTTTTGGGCATAAACCTCTACTTCTGTCGGGAAATCTGATGGTAAACCATATTCAGCTAAAATTGCGTGAATTTCGGTATCATGTTCTCCGGGTTTTCCTAAAACCTTAACTACTGATCCAAACGGACTATCGGCTCTTTTAGGCCAATCTTCTATCGTAACTAAAACAACATCACCATTTTCGGCCTCACCTATTTTATCCTTTGGAATAAAAATATCAGTGTACATTTTAGGATTTGCAGTAGAAACAAAAGCAAAATTTGGCTGAATGTCAATAACTCCAACAAAATCAGTTTTATTTCTTTCTATAACTTCAATTACTTCACCTTCAGGTCTTTTACCTTTTCTTCTGTTATAAACGTAAACTTTTACTTTGTCTTTATCTAATGCACGATTTAAATTATTCGTCGGAATAAAAACATCTTCACTAAAATCAGGACAAATAAAATAAGCCGTTTTACGGCTCGTCATATCAATCGTTCCTTCGTAATAATCCTGGCTAACTGCTTTAATTAAATATTTTCCCGGTTCTGCCTCTACAATCTTATTTTGAGAAGCCAGAATCTTTAAATCTTTTATAATTTGGTTGCGACTTTTAGTATCGTCAAGTTCAAGCTTCGCTGCTATTTGTTTGTAATTAAATGGTTTATTAGCATGTTGCGATAAAATTTTTATTATTTTACTAGAGAAATCTTTCTCACTTTTTATCGGCTTTCTAATTTTCTTACTCATATATCTTTTCTTAAAAAGTTAAAATTACAAATAAGATATCAGATTATAGATTTTAACAAATAAATTATTAAAAATATAACTTTCGTATCTTTACAAAAAGACGCATTATGGAAAGCTTCAAAACCATTGCAGTATTCAATTATCAGCACGAAACCGTAGTTCTCAAACACTTATTAGAACAAGCAGAAATTCCGTATTATTTCGAAAACGAAATCACCCTTTCTGTGGCTCCAATGTACTCGGCAGCACTTGGCGGAATCAAACTCAAAGTTCATCCAAACGATTTCGAAGAAGTTCAGCAAATTCTGGACAATCTTAATAACCCACTTAAAATTGTTTAAACTCATCTATTTTTTCAATTTCAAAAAAATATTTTTCTTTTTAAACTTTCAAAGTTGTCAACATATATTAAATACAACAAAAAGAAAAATTTAAATTAAATTAATTTTTGGTTGTTATTATAGCTTGTTAATATGTCGAATAAATTTATTTTTAAAAGTATTGAAATGAAGTTTCTCTTAGTTATCTTGAGTTATCAACATACTTATATTTTGTTAAAGGATTAATTTTTAAGACTTTTTAGATTTTAATTAACAACGGTTGACAACCAAAAATGAATTGATTTTGTAGATAACTTCATAACTCGATTTTTGTTGAAAATGGCATTTTTGATATTGATAACTTTTCTAAAAATTCATGAAACTTTATTAGGTTATTTCATTCCGGTTTTGGATTAGGTTTTTTTTCGACACAACCAAAAAAAACTTCTAATTTTCTATCTCAACTTATTAACAAATAATGTTAACTTAAAGTTAATTGAATATCAACGAATTAGCTTTTGGTATTAACATTCTAAAAATTTAACAAAATAAATGATTATTATCTATTGATTATAAGGTACTTATAGAGTTGTTAATAATGTTAATAAGTGTTAAGTTTTTGATAGTTAAGTAATTGTAAAATGAGGTCTTTTTACCACTCCAGATAGCCATCGGGATCATAAATTTACTCGAATTATATTTTACTTTATATAGTATGGTAAATGTCAACAAAGAAATAAATTAGTGCTAATTCGTGAAATTCATAACTAACTTTTTCATAATTCATGCATAGCTAAGAAATTCTTTGGTTAAATTTGCAAAACACAACTTAATAGTATTTACAATGAAAATTTCGATAGGAAACGACCACGCAGGACCAGATTATAAAAAAGCAATCGTTGCGATGCTTAAAGCAAAAGGATATGAAGTAACTAATTATGGTACAGATTCTGAAGATTCTGTTGATTATCCGGATTTTGGTCACCCTGTTGCGACTGATGTATCTGAAGGTAAAGCTGATTTTGGAATTGTAATCTGCGGAACAGGAAACGGAATTGCAATGACTGCTAACAAACACCCAAAAGTAAGAGCTGGTTTATGCTGGACTAAAGAAATTGCTTATTTAACCCGTTTACATAACGATGCCAACATTGTTAGTATTCCGGCGCGTTTTACTTCGATCCCACAAGCAGTAGAAATAGTTGAGACGTTTTTAACAACTGCATTTGAAGGAGGAAGACACCAAAACAGAGTGAATAAAATCGCTTGTTCGTAAAAAATCAAAAAAAAATCGGGTGCTTCGCACCAATAAATAAGAATACACCGGGCGGATTTTAAAAATTCATCCGGTTTTTTATTTAATTATTTGAAATACAGTTAATTAAACGTGTTTAAAAAGACATATTTGGAGGTTATTAACAATGTTAATATCTATATTTTATTAGTTAGGTAGAGATAAATTAAAACAGCCTGAATAAAAAAAATCAGGGAGAATTTGACAATAAATGAAGTTTTACTCGTTTTATGTTTGAAGAATAACATTGCTAACAATAATCCTATTGTACCGCCAATTGCTTCAAAGAAAAACAATGTGTTTTCTGGAATTCTTCGTTTATTTTTTCTGGCTTGATTTTTATCATATCCGGCAAGAATAAAAACAATGATATTTATAAATAATAAAGACAGTAATAAAACTTTCATTGGCTAAAAATTAAAAACAAAGATATTATTTTAGTTGTATCAAAATTTAGGTAAACAAAGTAATAATGTAAATCACAATCAATGAGTCCGGTACAATTATTTGAACAAAAAAAAGTTAAAAACGGAAGGAAGTGAAGCGTGCGATAAAATCGTACAGTTTGAACTGTCGACAAAGTGTCGATGTTTCAAATTGTTTCTAAAAATGCCCGAATAGCTTTAGAAGACAAAACCGGAAAAAGTGTGGTAACGGGAGAAAAATTTTTACCTCCAGGTCAAAAAAAGTTGGAATAAATTGAATAAAGATTTTTTTTAATTTTAACCCGTCTTAAACAATAATATAAATAAAAAAAATTGCAAAAATTGTAAAACACTTTGCATCTTTGCGATTCAAATAATATAAGAATGACTAATATTCAATTCATTGCCAAGACTGTCCAAACAGCAGCGATTAACATTCAAAATACGGTAAAATTATTAGAGGAAGATTGTACGATTCCGTTTATTTCGCGTTATCGAAAAGATACAACCGGAAATCTTGATGAAGTTCAAATTGAGCAAATTGCTAAACTTCATAAAGAGTATGAGGCGATTGTAAAACGTAAAGAAGCAGTTCTTAAATCGATTGAAGAACAAAAAGCACTTACGCCCGAATTGAAGCAAAAAATAGAACAAAGTTTTGACTTACAGGAAATAGAAGATTTTTATTTGCCTTATAAAAAGAAGAAAAAAACAAAAGCAGATGTCGCACGCGAATTTGGTTTAGAGCCATTGGCAAAAATTATCATGTCACAAAACGATGTTGATGTTGATTTTATTTCGACACAATATTTGAATGATAATGTAATTAATGAAGAAGCAGCGATTCAGGGCGCTAGAGATATTATTGCAGAATGGATTAATGAGAATATTTATGTTCGTAAACAATTGCGAAGATTGTTTCAACGTAAAGCAACAATAGGAACCAAAGTTGTAAAAAAGAAGAGTGAAGAGGAGGGAGCACAAAAATTCAGTCAGTATTTTGATTGGGAAGAACCTTTGACCAAAGCGCCTTCGCACCGTTTATTAGCAATGCTTCGTGCAGAAAACGAAGGTTTTGTAAAGATGAAAGTCGATGTTGATATCGATGAAGCATACGATATTATTGACGAATTGATTATTAAAAAACAAAATAGTACTACTGCTCATTTGCAATTGGCCATTGAAGATAGTTACAAACGATTGTTGAATCCGGCGATTGGTAATGAAACTTTACAGGAAGCAAAAGCAAAAGCCGATGCCAATTCTATTCAGGTTTTTGCGAACAATTTAGGTCAGTTATTACTGGCACCGCCTTTGGGCGAAAAGCGAATTCTGGCAATCGATCCAGGATTCAGAAGTGGTTGTAAAGTAGTTTGTCTGGACGAAAAAGGCGATTTATTATACAACGAAACGATTTATCCACATGCGCCACAAAATGAGGAAGCGATGGCGATCAAGAAAATCCGTTCGATGGTAAATGCATATCAAATAGATGCGATTTCGATAGGAAACGGAACGGCTTCGAGAGAAACCGAATTTTTCATCAAAAAAATTGCGTTCGACAAACCGCTACAGGTTTTTATTGTTTCTGAGGCCGGAGCTTCAGTATATTCAGCTTCAAAAATTGCACGCGAAGAATTCCCTAATTATGATGTTACGGTTCGTGGATCGGTTTCTATTGGGCGAAGACTTTCAGATCCTTTGGCCGAATTGGTAAAAATTGACCCAAAAGCCATTGGAGTTGGACAATATCAACATGATGTCGATCAAACGAAATTAAAAGAAGAACTTGATAATACAGTAATTCGTTGCGTAAACTCGGTTGGAATCAATATTAACACAGCGAGTAAACATTTGCTAAGTTATGTAAGTGGAATAGGAGAGAAGCTGGCCGAAAATATTGTGCAATATCGTTCAGAAAATGGCCCGTTTGAGGACAGAAAACAGCTAAAAAAAGTGCCTCGCCTAGGCGAGAAAGCGTATCAACAAGGCGCGGCTTTTATTAGAATTTCGAATGCTAAAAATCCGCTGGATAATTCGGCAGTACATCCGGAAGCGTATCCGGTTGTTGAAAAGATGGCGAAAGATTTAAAACTTTCGGTAAACGAGTTAATTGCAAACAAAGAGAAAACTGCCCTTATTAAGGCCGAAAACTATATTACACCTGAAATTGGTTTGCTTACGCTAAAAGACATCATTAAAGAGCTTGAAAAACCAGGATTAGACCCAAGAAAGTCGGCAAAGGTTTTTGAATTTGATGCAAACGTAAAATCTATTAAAGATTTAAAAACCGGAATGATTCTGCCGGGAATTGTTAACAATATCACCAATTTTGGCTGTTTTGTTGATATCGGAATCAAAGAAAGCGGATTGGTTCACATTTCGCAATTGAAAGCTGGTTTTGTAAGCGATGTAAACGAGGTGGTAAAATTACACCAACATGTTGACGTTAAGGTTACAGAAGTTGACGAAGACAGAAAGAGAATTCAGTTGACGATGGTATTGTAAAATTCCAATAAAAAGAAATCCCAAATTCCAATTTGACGGGAAAGGGCTAAATATAAAACTCCCAAACAACATTGTAGTTTGGGAGTTTCTATTTTTTGAACATACTTAAAAAAAGCAAACCCCAAATTACATTAGTAATTTGGGGTTATTAATAAGATATATAAATACTTATTTAGTTTCTTCCTCTTCTTTTTTGGTAGCAGCAGGTTGATCGTCTTTAGCAGCGTTTTTGAATTCTTTAATTCCGCTTCCTAAACCTTTCATTAATTCTGGAATTTTTTTACCTCCAAAAAGTAAAATCACAATACCTACTATTACAAGGATTTCTGTAAGACCTAATCTTCCCATGATTGTATATTTAATGCCGAAGCAAATTATTTTCTAAATTATACCGCAAAGGTATATAGAAATATATGAACAAGAAGTGTTTTTAGATTAAAATATTTGCTTCTCGCAGCGTTAAATATTTTATAAAATCGTAAATTAAGCGGATTCGTTCAAATTTTGCCAGCATCAACAAGACTATTAATTATTATATTTGCTTACATAAAGAACTGCAATGGCTAAGAAAAAATTCGATTTTAGAAAGAAATTATTCCTCAAAACCCGATTGGTAATTTTGAATGAAGACACTTTTGAAGAAATTTTTTCGCTGAAACTTAACTTAATGAATGTTTTTGTAACGTTTACTTTAGGTGGTATATTCTTAATTTTAGTCACTACTTTTATTATTGCTTTTACACCTTTAAGAGAGTTTATTCCGGGTTACTCTTCTTCTCAATTAAAAAGAAATGCAACAGAGTTAGCTATAAAATCTGATTCACTAGAAACCGCTTTAAAGAAAAATGAAGCTTATATAAATGGAATTCAAAAAGTTTTAAAAGGCGAATTAGAATACGCAAAATTCAATAAAGATTCTATTTTAGCAGAAGTTGACGTACCTACAGAAGTAAATATGAAAGCCTCTGAAGAAGAAATTAAATTAAGAGAAGACGTGGCGAAAGAAGAGAAGAAGTCCGTAGAAAAATCACCAAGTAAAAACAAGAGTGACAAGAAATAATACCATAAAAAATGTCTATTAAATCAGTAGCAGCAAAAATATTTGCCACCAAAATATACTACGATACATTGGCTTGGGCCAATAAACCAGTAGAAACGCAACAAAAAATATTTAAGAGTTTAATTAATAGTGCCACTGAAACAGAGTTTGGTTTAGATCATCATTTTGATAAAATAAAAACGGTTCATGATTTCAAAAAGCGTGTTCCGATTCGGGACTATGAAGATCTAAAGCCTTATATCGACAAAGTTCGAATGGGCGAAGAAAACATTCTTTGGAAAGGAAAACCATTATATTTTGCTAAAACTTCAGGAACAACTTCAGGTGCAAAATATATTCCGTTAACCAAAGAGTCAATGCCATATCATATTGAAGCTTCGCGAAATGCGATTTTGCATTACATATATGAAACCGGAAAGGCCGATTTTGTCGACAGAAAAATGATTTTCCTGCAGGGAAGTCCCATTTTAGTTGAAAAATATGGAATCAAATTTGGAAGATTGTCCGGAATTGCAGCACATTTTGTTCCAAGATATCTTCAAAAAAACAGAATGCCTTCTTTACAAACAAATTGTATTGAAGATTGGGAAACTAAAATTGATGCTATTGTCGAGGAAACCATCGAGCAGGATATGAGCATTATTTCCGGAATTCCGTCTTGGGTTCAAATGTATTTTGAGCGTTTGCAGGAAAAAAGTGGTGGAAAGAAAATAGGCGAGTTATTCAAAAATTTCAATTTGTTCATTTATGGAGGAGTAAATTACGAACCGTATCGAGCAAAGTTTGAAAACATGATTGGGCGTAAAGTCGACAGTATTGAATTGTTTCCGGCTTCTGAAGGATTCTTTGCCTATCAGGATTCTCAAAAATCAAAAGGAATGTTACTTTTATTGAATTCAGGAATTTTCTATGAATTTATTAAAGCAGATGAATTTTTTACAGAAAAGCCAAAAAGCTATACTATTGGAGAAGTTGAACTTGGTGTAAACTATGTTTTGATTATTTCGACAAATGCAGGACTTTGGCGTTATAATATTGGTGATACTGTTCAATTTACGTCTTTGTCTCCATATAGAGTAATTGTTTCAGGAAGAATCAAACATTATATTTCTGCTTTTGGAGAACATGTAATTGCCAACGAAGTCGAAAACGCCATGAAAGAAGCAACCGATGGAACCAAAATTGTAATCAACGAATTTACAGTAGCACCACAAATTAATCCGTCAAGCGGATTGCCATATCACGAATGGTTGGTTGAATTTGAAACGGAACCAGAAGATATGGAAGTTTTTGCAGAAGCAATTGACAACTCAATGCGAAAGCAAAATATCTATTATGATGACTTAATTACGGGTAGTGTTTTGCGAAAAGTAGTTGTGACCAAAGTTTCTAAAAACGGATTTCAGGAGTATATGAAATCTCAGGGAAAACTAGGCGGACAAAATAAAACGCCAAGATTGTCGAATGATAGAAAGATTGCAGATAATTTGAAGTAAAAAAAATTTAGAAAGAAAGATAATTTAAAATGTAAAGTAAAATCATATTCAAACAACAGTTTAGTAACACTGTGGTTTTGTATAATTACCGTTTTTAATTCTTAATTTCGTTTAATAAATAAGACATTACATCTTCTCAAACAGAAGATTTAAAATAAAAATACACATGAAAGAAACCAAACATATATCAAGATCAAGAGCGCAGGAATCATCTGCAGCCATAGAAAAAATGTACATTACAATGCGCCACTTATTCAACCGTGGGTTTTATAAACCAATGGGAGTTTCGGGGGACAGTTTGCGTGAATCATTATTAGCATTACGTCCGGAAATTTACGGAAATATAGGCGAAGAAAAAGTAGAACTTAACGGACTTTTGTACGTGATAGAACGTCTTCCGATAGGAATTGAACAATGCCGTTTTATCAATTTAACTTCAGATGAAGGATATTCTAAGTCGCATTTTCAGGCAATTGTTCCTCCAAAGAGAAGAAGAAATTGTTACCGAATCGATGAGGAACAAATGAATGTTGAAATCACGCGTGGACGTTCAGATATTTATGATATTCTGACGCATTTGACTTTTATTTTTATTGAATCACATAAAATTAAAAGTAGAGTTTTACTAGATGATGGCGGTGAAGTTTCGCGCGATTGGCTAAAATTAGAACAAGCTGTTACGCAAACTAAAAAACTGGCATTAATAGAAAAAGAAAAAGCAATCTCGCATGTTGCTAATATTTTAGGAAGAACTTTTGAAGAAGTGTTGGATATTTATGACGCTTTTGGGTCTGAAAATGCTCCGGATCGTTTTTTACACGTTATTTATTGGTTAGGAAAATTAGCGATCGAAGAAGTTATTGACAACAATAAAAGAACCATAACATTTAGTCCCGTTTTAAGAGAACGTTTAGGACATCATATTCACGGTGAAATTTGGGCAACCAATATCAAAGAAGTTTTAAAAGCAAATAATCTCCTAAAAAGACCAATTCATGTAATTAGTGCCAACATGCACAGTGTAATGAATTCGATTTTTGCGACGCCGTTGCTGAAAACAAAATTCAAAGACAAATCTGATTTCTTTATTTATGAAGAACTAAGTAAATCTGGTGCAAAAGAAATTAGAAGTCTTGTAGAAGATTTAGCGTTGAAAAACGGAATGATTTCGTTACCGGATACATCAGGAACAAATATTGACGTACAGATTTTTGATACTGCAAAAATTGATTGGGCAAAAACCGGTTTCCCAAAAGCACAACTTGACGAAGTAAAACCTGTTATTATTGTAATGGATTATGCTTTTGGTGAGCAAGCCTATGAAACCATCGATGAGCTTTTGAAACCTTATAAAAAAGACACAAAATTAGAAGTAAAATCAGTATCGATAATGGGTAAAGCCGGAATTCTTGAAGGAGGAAAAGGTGACATTATGATCCCGACGGCACATATAAATGAAGGAACTGCAGATAATTATTTCTTCGAAAATGAATTAACAGGCAAAATGTTTGAAGGAAATGATATTGCCGTTTTTGAAGGAGCAATG
The DNA here is from genome assembly GCF_963422545.1 of uncultured Flavobacterium sp. Taxonomy (NCBI): domain Bacteria; kingdom Pseudomonadati; phylum Bacteroidota; class Flavobacteriia; order Flavobacteriales; family Flavobacteriaceae; genus Flavobacterium; species uncultured Flavobacterium sp. The sequence goes on along the minus strand of NZ_OY730249.1, from coordinate 38,407 downwards.
GTTACCGTTCTTGGAACATCATTACAAAACAGAGATTTATTAAAATTCTTCCACGAATCGACCTGGGGAGTAATTGGTCTTGAAATGGAAGGTTCTTATTATCAAAAAGCAATACAATCGGCATCAAAAATCAGAAAAAGTGTGCCACACGATATCAAAGTTCGTTATGCATATTATGCATCAGATAATCCATTAGAAACAGGAAGCACATTAGCTTCTGGCGGATTAGGAACAACAGGTGTAAAACCAACATACTTGATTACGATCAAGATTTTAGAGCAGATTTTCAACGTAAAATAAAAACAATAAATGAGTACAAAATTACCCCAAGATACTAATGATCAAGAAATTGATATTTTTCAACTTTCACGAAGCATTGGTAGTTTTTTTGATCGTGTTAACGCTTCTATTTTTAGATCGATTCAGTTTTTTGTTCGAAACTGGATTATTGTTCTGGCGTTAGTCATTATCGGATTTGGATTGGGGTGGTATTTGGATTCAAACAAAAAAACGTTTCAAAATCAGGTTATCGTAACACCAAATTTTGAAAGCGTTGATTATCTATATGCAAAAATAGATTTAATAGAAGCCAAAATTCTTTCTGGCGATACAGTTTTCTTAAAAAATGTAGTTGGGATTCCACATCCGAAAGCAATAAAGAAAATTGAAATTAAACCAATAGCCGATGTTTATAAATTTATTGAAGACAAAGCGCAAAACTTTGAACTTATAAAATTAATGGCTGAGGTTGGCGAAGTTAAAAAGGTTTTAGAAGATAATGTAACGAGTAAAAACTATACTTTTCATACAATTTCATTTGTTTCTAATAAAGAAGTTAACGAAAAAGAAGTTGTTGAGCCGCTGTTAAAATATCTAAACAGTTCAAAATATTATAATGCCATTCAGAAAATAGGATTTAAAAATCTAGAACAGGAAATTGTGCAAAATGATACTATAATTGCCCAGATTGATCATGTTTTAGGCGGACTTTCAAGTACTGCAAAAAACAGCTCTAAAAACGACAAATTGGTTTATTATAGTGAGAATTTGCAGTTGAATGACATTATAAAAACGAAACAAAAGTTAGTTACCGAGCAAGGAAAGAACAGATTAAAGTTAATTAGTTTTGACAAAACAATTAAAGAAATAAATGCAACACTAAACATAGATGATCATAAAATTGTAAATGGAAATTTTAAGTTATTAATTCCGATGTTCTTCATTTTTGTCTTTGTTTTGGTTAGTTTATTCTTGAAATTTTACCGAAAACAACAGGCATTATCAATAAAAAATCAATTTTAGCAGACAATTGAAAATCAATAACATTTTAAAGAACATTTCACAAAATCCATTTTTAAAACAAAGTTTAAGTACTTTGTTTTTAAGGATTTTTGGAGTGCTCTTATTGTTTGGTTTTACCATATTCCTGACCAAATCATATACTCCAAAATTGGTTGGTCAATATGATTTTGTACGTTCTTTTCTTTTAGCAATTGGGAGTATTTGTTTGCTGGGTTTTGATCAGTCTATTTTATATTTTAAAGGCAGATTAATAAGTCAAAGTGCGCTCGAAGAATTAAAAAAAATATACATCAAAATGATAGTCATGCTTTTTGTGACTTCATTGATCGTTTTAGCAGTTATTCTAATCATTGATAAAAAAATAATAAACAATTATTTTGCAGATAAGGAGGTTTATTCAATACTTTTAAAAGGCGCCGCAACTTTGTTTTTTTATGGAATATCGACTTTAAACACAGAAGTTTTTCGTGCTCTGGATAAATTATATGTTGCTGAGTTGTTTCGAAATATTCTTAAATATATTCCCTTATTTATAGGTTCAATCGCATTATTTTATTGGAACAAAGAAACCTACCTGGTTGATGTTTTTTTGATTGGATTTGTCTTGTTAGCACTTATTAGTTCTATTGTCCTTTTCAGTTATTTTAGCAAAATGGCTGAGATAGAAATTAGAGAAAACATTTCACATAAAGAAGTATTTTTAAAATCATATCCAATTGCCATTAGCGGAATGGCTATGTTTTTATTGATGTGTTTTGATATCATGTTTTTAAAAAAATATCGAAACGACGAAACAGTTGCTTTTTATTCCGTTGGAGTTAAAGTAATGACAATTGTTTCGGTAATCATCTTAACGATTAACATTACTGTTTCTGCAAAAATTTCTGAATACTTTGCAAGCCAAAATATGATAGAATTAAAGAAAGTAACACGAAAAAGTGTTCGATTAATTTTCGGAATAACGTTTCCGGTAATTTTTATACTTTGTCTTTTTTCAGAGTTTGTTCTATCTTTTTTCGGGCATCAATATGTTATCGCTCAGGAACCGTTCTTAATTTTAATTATTGGTCAGGGAATTTGTTCGGCATTTGGTACGGCGCCGGTTTATTTAAACATGACGGGAAGACAGCACATTTTTCAGTTTATATTAATAGTTGCTGTTGTAATTAATTTTCTTTTAAATCGATTTTTAATTCCAATTTACGGAATGACCGGAGCTGCGATTGCATTTGTTTTGAGTTCTTTTTTCTGGAATTTTGTGTCCGGAATTGTTGTTTATCAAAAAGATAAAGTAAAAGTTTTTTTACATTAAGAAAAATAGAATCATAAAATGCAAATGAGAATCAGGAAAAATAAAGCAGCATTTTGGCTTATTGCCGCAGCCAATTTGGTTGTAGCTTTTGCTGCATATTTTGTCTTGCCTCCTAAGTTTTTTTATGACGCCGCGATTATAGCGTATGATAAAGGAAACGAAATTGGTTATTTCGGAAGTTATCCGCTTACTATTTTATTATATAAAATTTCAGGATTTCGTTATTTGCCTTTTCCAGTAATTGCTTTAATCCAGTTTCCCGTTTTAATGTTTGTGTTGTACAAAATAGGAATTCCGGATAATTTCGAAAAAATCAATATTAAGAACATTCTCGTTTATATGGGAATTTTGATGATTGCCATTTTTATGTCAATGCCGTCAAAAGAGTTTATTACTTTTTTATATGTTTCTCCAATTGTTTTTCTGTGTTTAAACGAACAAATTTCGTTAAAGAAAACAATTGTATACATTATTATTTTATTGTTGATTTTTGGTGTTTTTTATCGTCCGTATTATGCTTTGATTCCAATTATCGGCGGCGGAATGTATTTGTTGAGTCTAATAACGTTTAAGAATAAAACCGTAAGGACTATTTTTTATGGTTTATTGATCGCCATTTTTTTATCTTTTAGTCACGGAATTATAAAAGGGAAATACCTTTCTGAAATTAGCCGAGAAGTTGTAAATAGCGATAGAGTTGGTTCTTCAGATGCCAATTCTATTATAATTTCGCCTGTAAAAACAGATACCTGGTATGGAGAAGTTGTCAGTATTTTTTATGGCTTTTTTACCGTTAACATTCCCGTAAACGGATTAAAACATATCTTTTCTCCACAAATTATTACTTTTATAATCTGGCAGCTTTTTTTGTTTTACATCTTGCTTGTCCGATTTTCTAAATGTTTAAAAGAGCGAAAAAGATACCCAAAAGAGCTTTTAATTTTATTGATTATTTTTTCGTTTTTTATTGTCCAGGGTGTTTTTGAACCAGATTTAGGAACCGCCGTACGTCATAAAATAGGTATTTTTCCATTAATTTATTTTGCGTTATACTATGAATATTTCCGAAAAGAACTTCAATAAAATATTCAATGTTTTTTTGAGCCTGATCGCGATTGCGATGATTTTTAGAAAACCGTGTTCGCTTCTTATTATTTTGTTTGGAGTCTTTTGTTTGGTTTTCGCAAAAAAAATGAAATTCAATAAAACATCATTCATTTTAATCGCTTGTATTGCTTCACCAATTTTATTGGAATTACTGCTTTTTTGGAATAATGATTCTTTTTTGAAAGGATTAAAAGCTATAGAAAAGAGTATTTCTTTACTGTTGTTTCCAATTTTTATTATTGGAAATTATCAGCGTGTAAAATTTTTAAAACTAACACAGATTTATTGTATTGCAACAACTATCATAATGCTCTTCTTTTTGATTAGATTTAATGTTGTTTATCCTGAATTGATTGCAAAATACGCAGACGGAGTTGATCTATTTGAAATAGGATATAAGTTTGCGGACAGTATTGGTATTCATGCACCGGAGTTAAATATGCATTTGGCATTTGTTTCGGTTTGTGCTTTGTATTTCGTTTTTTATAGTTTTTATAAAAATGAAAAAATAGCAATTAAAGCAGGTCGGCTTGTCATTTTTCTCTTGTCATTTTTCTTTGTTCTTTTTGTAAATACAAGAATGGCACTGGTTAATGTCTTGGCAGGATTTATTATTGTTTTCGTGTTTGAGTTTAAAAATAAATTCAGCCTGAAAAAGATGGCGATCGCGGCTGTTGCAACTTTGGTTTTATTAGGCGGAATTATGTTTTTCTTCGTTCAGAATAATCCATACATGAAAGAAAAATACTCGACAGTAACTTTTGCATATATGGATAAAGTAGGGAAGTTAGACGAAATTGATCATCCTGAAATTAAGGTCTATAATTCTTTGGTAACAAGAGTTTCAATCTGGAAATCAGCTTGGGAATTATCTATAAAAAATCTTCCTTTTGGAGTAGGAGCGTCTGATGGAAAACCGGAATTATTTAAGTATTATGCAGCAACAAATCAGCTTTTTTTGGCTAAATATAAATTTCCGACACACAATCAGTTTCTTGATTTTTTGCTTAAGTTTGGAATTTTAGGGCCAATTGTTGCTTTGCTTTATATGTTTACGATTGGCTATTTGGGCTATGATCTAAAAAATGCGATTATATTTTCGTTTTTTCTGATTTTTTTCACTTCAAATTTAACAGATGATTTTTTACTTCAATTCGACGGAATTGCTTTTAGCGGTTTGTGGTCATCGATTTTTGCGAGTTATTGGCTCCAGTCAAAAATTATTTCTGGTAAAGATCCAGAAGCTGTTTAAAATTTTGATTTTTATCGAATAAATCTTCACATCTTTTCAAGGCATTTTGACCAAAAGAAATTCGTTTTTGATTGTCGTTTAAAACTTCAAAATATTCATTTAATTCCTCGATGTCATCAAATAAAAACCCGGTTCGATTGTGAACAACAACATCTTTATTACCAATAATATTGGTCGAAATTATGGGTTTTTCTAAAACCATTGCTTCTAAAACCGCAATGGGTAAACCTTCCCAAAGAGAAGTTTGAAGGTAAATATCTATTGAATTTAATGCTTTAAAAACAATATTTTTATCTAAGATCCAGCCAGTAATTTGAATGTTTGGAGCTGTAATTAAATGGTTTAATTCTCCGTCGCCAATCCAAACAAAATTATAATCAGGAAAGCGTAATGCAATTTTATTAAACAATTCAGGATTTCTGGCGGCTGTAATTCTTCCAGCAATTCCAACCGTTAATTTTGTGTTTTGATGAGGTAAATAATGCTGACGGATTTCAGGAATATCAACGCCGTTGCGAATTAATTCTGAAGGCCCGATTTTTTGAGCAATTTCAAATTCAGTATCGCCGCAGGCAACAATTGTGCCTCCAAAAAAACGTTGGAAGTTTTTTTCAATTGCCGAATATAATTTTTTGGAAGGATTTGAAATATCAGTTCTTAAAAAAGCATAACCATGAGGCGTATAAAATACTTTCTTCTTTTTGAACAGAAAAAAACAAGCAATTCGGCCCAAAACACCTGCTTTTGAAGAATGAAGATGAATGATATCCGGATCGATTTTTTTGAGTTCTTTTTTGAGTTTAAAAACAGATTTTAAATCCTGAAAAGGCACAATCTCCCGAACCATATTAATGTGAATCAAGGTAATACCATCTGAAAAATCAGATTTTATTCTCGAAGGATCAATCCCTTTTCTATTACCGCTGTAAATAACAGTCGTTTCTACGTTTTTGTTTACCTCCTTATTTCCAAAGAAAGTCGACAAATCTTTAAAATAAGTATAAACGCCGCCTTCAAGTGCTTCAACAACATGTACAACTCTCAAAACAAGTAAAATTTAGTTTTGTAAAAGTAGAATAAACCAATTGATAATAGATTAAAAAAAATTAATCACTGTTTTAGTAAATTTTTTAGCGAATTTAAAAGGTCAGATATTTTATTACATTTGTGCATATTTGCAGAGATTATCAAAAACAAAGGTTCAATAAAATCATTATGAAAAGAATACTTATTACCGGAGCGGCGGGTTTTTTAGGATCACATTTGTGCGATCGTTTTATTAAAGAAGGTTATTATGTTATCGGAATGGATAATTTGATTACAGGCGATCTTAAAAACATTGAGCATTTATTCAAACTGGAACACTTTGAGTTTTACCATCACGACATTACCAAGTTTGTTCATATTCCAGGTGATTTAGATTACATTTTGCATTTTGCTTCACCTGCGAGTCCTATAGATTATTTAAAAATTCCAATTCAAACCTTAAAAGTTGGATCACTGGGAACACATAATTTATTAGGTCTGGCGAGAGTTAAAAAAGCCAGAATTTTGATCGCTTCAACCTCTGAAGTTTATGGAGATCCGCTTGTTCATCCTCAAACGGAAGAATATTACGGAAACGTGAATACAATTGGACCAAGAGGAGTTTATGACGAAGCAAAACGTTTTCAGGAATCCATTACAATGGCGTACCATACTTTTCATGGTGTAGAAACCAGAATAGTGCGTATTTTTAATACTTACGGACCAAGAATGCGTTTAAACGACGGACGTGTAATTCCTGCCTTTATTGGTCAGGCACTTCGTGGTGAAGATTTAACAATTTTTGGAGACGGAATGCAGACACGCTCTTTTTGTTATGTAGATGATCAGGTTGAAGGTATCTTTAGATTATTGCATTCAGATTATGTTTATCCTGTAAATATTGGAAATCCAGACGAAATCACAATTAAAGATTTTGCCGAAGAAATTATTAAACTAACAGGAACGAATCAAAAAGTAGTATACCATCCTTTACCAATAAATGATCCGTTGCAACGTCAGCCGGATACAACAAAGGCAAAAGAATTATTGGGTTGGGAAGCAAAAGTAAATCGTTCTGAAGGAATGAAAATTACGTACGACTATTTTAAATCACTTTCTAAAGAAGAGCTTTCAAAAGAAGAACATAAAGATTTTTCGGATTATATAAAATAGTTTTAGAAAAGGTAATTTATGACCGCGTTTCAAACAGGAAGATACTCAAAATATATCAGACCAATTAGTATTTTAATCGATCTGATGGTTATTGCTATTTTGAATTTTTTCGTGTTTAAAGAACTGGTTTATAATATTTTAATATACATATTATATCAATATATAGGATGGGGTTTAATAGCTTTTTTTATTAAATTCTATGATGTTTATCGATTTACAACGCCAATTCAGATTGCTTCAAAAATACTCAAACAAGGAATACTGTTTCTTTTAATAGTAATTGTTTTTTTTCCATTTTCAAAGCAGGATATTTTTAGCGAAACGGCGATTGTTACCTTTATATTCTTAGTGGTAGCATTAGTAACGATTTTTAAGTTTTTATTAAATTTTTATTTAAAAAAATACCGAATAATAACGGGTAGTAATTACAGAACAGCCGTAATTATAGGTTTTACATCAGAAGCAATTCGATTAAAAAATCTTTTTGAAACAAGAAAAGATTATGGATATCGTTTTTTGGGCTATTTTTCAGATAAGAAAACAAATCAGGAAGTTGTGGGAAAATTGAATGATTTAAAACCGTTTGTAATTGAGAATCTTGTAGACGAAATTTATTGTTCTTTACATGAAGTGTCTAATAGTTATTTGAAAGACCTAATTGATTTTGCAGATGAAAACAACAAAACCATAAAGTTTATTCCGGATACAAAAGAGATTTTTTCAAAGAATTTAAAGATCGATTATTATGATTTCTTCCCCGTACTTTCGCTAAAGCAAACAATGCTGAACGAGCCTGCAGTAAAATTATTTAAAAGATCCTTTGATATTTGTTTTTCTATTGTAGTAATTGTTTTTATCCTATCATGGTTAGGTCCTCTTTTAGCAATTTTAATAAAACTGGAATCTAAAGGGCCTGTTTTTTTTAAGCAAGGAAGACCCGGAATGGATGAAAATGAATTTGTATGTTATAAATTTCGTTCGATGAAAATCAATAAAACAACGGAAAAAGGAGCTTCAAAAAATGATCCGCGTGTTACTATGGTTGGCAAATTTATGCGAAAAACCAGTATAGACGAATTGCCTCAATTTGTAAATGTTTTATTAGGAGACATGTCAGTTGTAGGCCCAAGACCACATCTTTGGTCACAGAAGAAAGAATACGGAAATAAAGTAAAAAAATACATGATCCGTCATTGTGTTAAACCTGGAATTACCGGTTTAGCGCAGGTAAGTGGTTTTAGAGGAGAAATTATTGAAGAAAGAGATATGGTTAACAGAATAAAATTTGATGTTTTTTATATCGAAAACTGGTCTCTTATTTTAGATTTAAAAATAATTTCTCAAACAATGATCAATATTTTTAAAGGCGATAAAAAAGCATATTAATGAGCGAGCTAGTATCTATTATAGTACCTACGTATAATACTGAAAAGTTCATTGGATTGACTTTGCAATCAGTTAAAAATCAAATTTATCAAAATTGGGAAATGATTTTGGTCGATGATGCTTCAACTGACAATACAGTTAAAATAATAAATGATTTTGCTGAAAAAGACAGCAGAATTAAACTGTTTCGGTTAGCAAAAAATTCAGGAAATGGCTTTGCACGAAATGTGGCTTTAGAAAAAGCAACCGGAAAATATATCGCCTATTTAGATGCTGATGATTTATGGTTTTCAACAAAATTAGAAAAGCAGATTCAGTTTTTAAAAGATAATAATTTGCCGTTCACTTTTAGTTTTTATGATTGTATAGATGAAGAAGGAAATAATTTAAACAGAAGAGTTGGAGCACCATTAAATTTAACGTACAATCAATTGTTTTTTTGCAATTATGTGGGCAATTTAACTGCCATTTATGATGCTGATTACTTTGGAAAAATTGTAATTACAGCGACTCAAAAAAGACAAGATTGGCGTTTATGGCTTACGATTTTAAAACAAATCAAAGAAACAAAACCAGTTCCTGAACCTTTGGCTTTTTATAGAATAAGAAAAGACTCTATTTCATCTTCAAAATTCAAATTGATAAAACACAATTTTGGTGTTTATCGAGATTTTCATGATTTTAATTTAGTGTCTTCTGTTTTATTGATGATACGATTTTTATTTACTCAGTTGGTTATAAAACCAAGATATATAAAGAAAGTTTAGTATTCTTCAAGGTCGCAATTTGCGACCTTGAAGAATTTCATTCAAAATTGGAGATCACAATTTGTGACCTCCAATTTTTAACGCTAATACTTTTTGTTTAATACTGGAATATTTGGAGAAACTTGATGTCGCAATTTGCGATATCAAGTTTTTAAGATCACAATTTGTGACCTTGAAGAACTTATTATTTTTTATATCCAATTTTTACTCTTTCACTTCCGTCTTCTTTTTTTTCTGTCAATTCGTCCAGATATGAAAAAACCAATTCAATGTTTTTATCGTGATTCTCTAACTTCTTTTGAATCTGTAAAATATCAACTTTTATTTCTGTTGTGTCCAAAAGCATTTGTCTCACTTTCGTGAAAATACGCATAATTTGAATATTGGTTTGAATTGCTTTGTCGCTTTTTAAAACGCTTGATAGCATTAGAACTCCATGTTCAGTAAAAACAGAAGGTGTTTTTCGAATTCCTCCCCAACTTGATGTCACAGTTTGTGATATCAAGTTATTAAATTCAGTTTGTGATAGTTCAAACATAAAATCCTCAGGAAATCTGGAGATATTTCTTTTAACAGCCTGTTTTAAAACTCTGGTCTCAATCCCATAAAGTAAAGCCAAATCACGATCAAGCATTACTTTTTGACCGCGAATAAAATATATTTTGTTTGAAATTGTTTCTTCAGAAAGTAAAGATTGATCGTCCATAAGTTTTTAATTAATAAAAACAAATGTAAGATTTTATTTATATTATTAAGTAAGATTTAAATTGCTTTAATTTTCCTCGATTGGTTCTTTCCAGAACTGTTTTTCGGGTAAAAGTGAAGTTTAAATTGGGTTCGAGATACAATGCAATAGCTTCTTTTATTTTCTGAATTTGTGCAGAATCTAATTCTTTTTCAGCAACATATTCAATCTCAAAAGTATCCAATTGCATTTGTTTGATGATAAATTCTTTTACGTTTCCATCATCTTCAATAATACTTTTGGTTACATAATAGAACGTCAAACCGGGAGATTTTTTCCCGCTTGGTAAAAGCGCAACATCATTTGTTCTTCCAATTAATTTTTTTAGAATCGGTTTTTGTGGTGTACTTTTTTCATCGAGAATTCCGATGTCGCCAATTTCATATCTTATAAAAGGATTTGCTTTGTTGAAGAGAGAAGTAATCACAATTCGGCCTTCTTTCCCGTAAGGAAGAACATTATTATTTTCATCTAAAATTTCGACAAACAATGTTTCAGCGTTAATTTGCCATTCACCTTTTGTATTTTCAAAAGCAATCAAATCAAGTTCTGAAGCTCCATATTCATTGATAATCGGAATACCAAATTGTCTTTCCAGGAGTTTTTTATCCGATTCAAAAAGCATTTCTGAAGTAACAAAACAAGCCTTTAAGGTTGGACAAATTTCTTTTAATATGATATTTTTCCTTTCTAAATACTTAGCAAATAAAACAATCGAACTCGTATAACCGTTGAGGTAATCGAATTTTTTCGTTTTGAATTTTCTCAGAAATTTTTCCAAAATTTCATCAGATAAATCAAAAACGGGAAATCGAAAACGACCGCCTAAAAAATCTTTAAAACGCTCTTTATGATATCCAATAAAATCCATCGGAATTCCATAAAAACGAGCCTGATACGAATGATTAAAATCAATATCAAACCAGCCAAAACGCATAATATTTGATGCCCAGGTTAAAGCGTGCGAATATTTGTCTTTTGCAAAAACAAACGGAGTTCCGCTGGATCCTGAGGTTTTGTTGAGGTAAGCGTTTTTTAAAGTATAACCGTTTGAAAGTCTTTCTTTGAGAGGTTTTTGTAAATTTTGTTTGTTTAGAATTGGTAAATCTTCCCATTTCCAATCTTTCGAATTCCCAGTTAATTCCTGATAGAAAGGATTATTTTTTAAATGGAAATCGACAATTTCTTTTTTTTTATTCTGAAGAAAAATAACAGAATCTTCTTCAGATAAATTTACGATTTGGTTCAATTCGGCTTTAGCTTTCTTTATTGGAAAACCGTTTAATTGAAGAGAAATGTCGAAAAGAGAAATCATTTGCAGGTAAAATTTTCACCAAAAATAATATTATCCAATTACTAACAGAGAAGAATCACGAACTTTTTAAGATTTAATTATTTTTTACGTATAAAAGCAATTATTTTTGCACCACAACTAAATACAACTATAACATGACAATTTTACTATTGGGATCAGGCGGAAGAGAGCATGCTTTTGCGTGGAAAATGATTCAGAGTCCGCTTTGCGAAAAACTTTTTGTTGCACCAGGAAATGCAGGAACGGCTGCAATTGCTACAAACGTTGCAATGTCTCCAACCGATTTTGATGCTATTAAAACATTTGTACTGCAGGAAAATGTAAAAATGGTTGTTGTTGGACCAGAAGATCCTTTAGTAAAAGGGATTTATGATTATTTTAAAAACGACGAAAGTTTACAACATATTCCGGTTATTGGACCATCTAAATTAGGTGCTCAATTAGAAGGAAGTAAAGAATTTGCTAAAGAATTCTTGATGAAACATAATATTCCAACAGCAGCTTACGATAGTTTTACTGCCGAAACTGTTGAAAACGGATGTGCATTTTTAGAAACTTTACAACCTCCATACGTTTTAAAAGCAGATGGTTTAGCAGCTGGAAAAGGCGTTTTGATTATTCAGGATCTTGAAGAAGCTAAAACCGAATTGAGAAATATGCTGGTTCACCAAAAATTTGGTGCAGCAAGCTCAAAAGTGGTGATCGAAGAATTCCTGGACGGAATCGAATTAAGCTGTTTTGTTTTAACTGACGGGAAAAGCTATAAAATTCTTCCAACGGCAAAAGATTACAAACGTATTGGAGAAGGTGATACAGGATTAAATACAGGCGGAATGGGAGCAGTTTCTCCGGTTCCTTATGTTGATGCTATTTTGATGGAAAAAATCGAAACTCGTATCGTAAAACCAACAATCGAAGGTTTTCAAAAAGACGGAATCGAATATAAAGGCTTTGTATTTATTGGTTTGATTAATGTGAAAAATGAACCAATTGTTATTGAATACAATGTAAGAATGGGTGACCCGGAAACGGAAGTTGTGGTACCAAGATTACAATCTGATTTAGTAGAATTGTTCTTGTCTGTTGCAAATCAAAAACTGGACGAATTTACATTAGAAGTTGATCCAAGAAGTGCGACTACAATTATGGTAGTTTCTGGCGGATATCCTGAAGATTTTGAAAAAGGAAAAGTAATTACAGGTTTAGAAAATATTACAGATTCTATTGTTTTTCATGCCGGAACAAAATTAGATGGCAAAAATGTCGTTAGTAATGGAGGACGTGTATTGACTGTAACATCTTATGGAGATGATTTCCAACAGGCCATAAAAAAATCTTACCAAAATATAGATAAACTAAATTTTGATAAGATGTATTTTAGAAAAGATATCGGCTTCGACTTACTTTAAGAAAGAGTGAGCTGTAGTATCTTGGTTTTCTGTTCCAGCATCATCAAATATGCGTAATTGTTTAATCCAATAACCAATTGCGCATGCACAGATGGTCATAAAAATCCAGTTAATTGTGTTTGCACCAAACCAAGAAATAGGTTCTAAATGACGTAAAAAGTCAAGCGGAGCAAATAAAATGTTAACGAATAAGTATTGTATTCCTTCAAAAAAAGCTGTCATAATTTATAAAATTATATGTTATTTATTGTTGTGTAACGCATTGAAGTTAAAATTCAAGTAATAGAATCTTTTTTCAACTTGTTGGTTTTTCCTTTTAAACAAGTATTATATTTACAATCACAAAAGTATAAAATATCCTTATGATAACAAGTGTTTTTAAAAAATCTACGCCATTAAATTATTCATTGGTCGTAATTTTAATACTGGTTTTCTTTTTTCTGTTTCAAATCCAAGAACCTTCCTGGATTAATTATTACTTTTTGGGATTTCAAAAAGTGAGTTTATTATGTTTTATATTGGCTTCTTTTTTTATGATTAATTTCATCGTAAAAAAGAATGGGCTCAGTAAAGACAACGGTTACGCGATATTTTTTTACTTATTGTTTATATTGTTTTTCCCCACAATATTTAATAACCCGAATGTTATATATGCCAATTTTTTTATTTTATTAGCACTGCGAAGATTGATTTCTTTACAATCTTTAAAAGCTTCTAAAGAAAAAATATTCGATGCTTCTTTTTGGATTTTTGTAGCTTCTTTATTTCAATTTTGGTGCGTGCTTTTTATTATTTTGGTATTTATATCAATTGTTTTTCACGTTTCAAGAGACTATAGAAACTGGGTTTTGCCTTTTATAGCACTTTTAGCTGTTTCGATTGTTTTTTTAATGGTTTCACTAATCTTTCATATCGATATAGTTGAATTTTTCGAAAAAAGAGCTTTGATTGATTTTAGCATTGATTATTTTAAGAATAATTACGAAAACGGAGCACTTTCAATCTATGCCGCAGTAGCGTTATTTTTTATAGTTTCAATGTTAATGACATTATCAAATCGACCACAAATAGTTCATACTTCCTATAAAAAAGTGGTTGCATGTTTTTTTATTGCGGTCGCTGTTTATATCATTTCACCTAATAAAAGTAATGATTTACTATTGTTTAGTATTGCGCCAATAACAATTATGGCGGCAAGTCATGTAGAATATATGCAGCAAAAACTCAATAACGAAATTGTTTTTTATATATTGATTTGCTGCAGTTTATTTACTTATTTCTCTCAATTATAGTTTACTTCCGTAAGCAAGATCGCCGGCATCACCAAGTCCCGGAACAATATAGTTTTTCTCGTTTAGTTTTTCATCTAACGAGGCAACCCATAAATGACAGTTTTCAGGAAGGCATTTTTCCAGATGGGCAATTCCTTCAGGAGCGGCAATGACAACCACAATATGAATTTCTTTTGGAGTTGCATTTTGTACCAGTTTTTCATGAACTGCAACCACTGATTGCCCTGTTGCCAACATTGGATCAAGAAGCAAAACAGTTTTATTATTTATGTTTGACAGTGCCTGATATTCTACTAAAATTTCAAAAGCATCATCATTGTTTGGATGATGTCTGCACGCCGAAACAAAGCTATTTTCAGCATGATCAAAGTAGTTTAGAAAGCCATTATGTAGGGGTAAACCAGCTCTAAGAATAGAACATAAGACCAAATCACTTTCTATTTCAGTCGTTTTTTTAATGCCAAGCGGAGTTTGAATTTCGACATTTTTATAAGACAAATCCTTGCTCAGTTCATAAGCCATAATTTCGCCAATTCGCTCTATATTTCTTCTAAAACGCATGCTGTCGTTCTGAACATTTATATTTCTAATTTGTCCCAAAAAATGGTTTAACACACTATTATTCTCAGATATATAATGAATTTTCATAATGATTTTTAATATTATCAATTGTTTATGATATGAAAACGAAAAATTAAAGGTTTTTTTCGCACTATAAAAGTATAAAAAGTATCTTTGTGTCTCTAAAAATTAAAGACATGTTTTCAAAATTAGCATATTCTGTTTTCGAACAAAGCATAAAAGACTATCATCAATTTGATAATGTTGATCAACCAATAAACAATCCACATCCAAAAGATAAATTTGAACATTTATTATATTTAAAAAACTGGATTGACACTGTTCAATGGCATTTTGAAGATATTATTCGTGATCCGCAAATTGATCCGGTTGCTGCTTTAACACTAAAAAGAAGAATCGACGCATCAAATCAGGAACGTACTGATATGGTGGAATATATCGACAGTTACTTTTTGCAAAAGTACAGCGATGTAAAAGTAAAAGATGGTGCAAAAATCAATTCTGAAAGCCCTGCTTGGGCATTTGACAGATTGTCTATTTTAGCGCTAAAAATTTATCATATGCATGAAGAAGCTACACGTACTGAGGCTTCGCAAGAACATAGAGATAAATGTCAGGAAAAATTAAACGTTCTTTTAGAACAAAGAAGTGATTTGTCTACTGCAATTGATGATTTACTTACTGATATCGAAAACGGAGATAAATTCATGAAAGTGTACAAACAAATGAAAATGTACAATGACGATGAATTGAATCCTGTTTTATACCAAAATAAAAAATAATTGGCAGAATTGTCCAATACAATTAAGCATATAGCCGTCATGAGACTATCCGCAATGGGAGATGTCGCCATGACGGTTCCTGTTTTATGCGCTTTTGTAAAACAGTATCCAACGGTAAAAATCACAGTAATTTCACGTCCGTTTTTTAAACCTTTCTTTGACGGAATTCCGAATTTGGAATTTTTTGCTTTTGATGAAAAAGAACGTCACAAAGGTTTCACGGGACTTTTGAGATTATTTAGAGATGTAAAAAAACTCAAAATTGATGCTTTTGCAGACCTTCATAATGTTTTGAGATCTAAAATTGTGAGCTTGCTTTTCGCTTTAAGCGGAAAAAAAAGAGCTACTGTTGACAAAGGGAGAGAAGGTAAAAAAGAACTAACTCGCGCCGAAAATAAAATATTTAAACAATTGCCAACAATGTTCGAAAGACACGCAAAAGTGTTTGAAGAACTTGGGTTTCCTTTAGATTTATCAAAACCAACATTTCCTGAAAAAGCAAATTTAAGTGCAGATATTCTGGAAATTATTGGAGATCAAAATCAAAAATTAATTGGAATTGCGCCTTTTGCACAATATGATTCTAAGGTTTATCCGCAGGATTTAATGAAGGAAGTTATTACAAAATTGGCTGAAAATAAAACGCATAAAATTTTGCTTTTTGGAGGAGGAAAGAAAGAAATCGAAATATTGGATTCTCTTTCTCAACCATTTGAAAATGTAATTAATATGGCTGGGAAAATAAAATTTCAGCAAGAATTACAGCTTATTAGCAATCTTGACGTAATGCTTTCTATGGATTCCGGAAATGCTCATATTGCAGCAATGTTAGGCGTAAAGGTAATTACACTTTGGGGCGCAACACATCCTTATGCAGGATTCTTGCCGTTTAATCAAAGTCTCGAAAATGCTTTAACATCTGATCGAAATCAATATCCAAAACTGCCAACCTCTGTTTATGGAAATAAAATTGTTGAAGGTTACGAAGATGCTATGAGAAGTATTTCTCCAAATGAAATCGTTCAAAAAATACAATTAAGCATATGATCCATTTAAATCATAAAGAAAATAACCTATTGTTTTCTTTTTGTTTTTATTAGCTACAATTACAACAAAATGATTTTCTTTTTCTGTAGATAACAAAATGTGTTCAAAATCTTCGGTTGAATTTCTATAGATTTTATGCACCAATTTTGATTCTTTAATTTTGTGCGATATTACCTTAGCAGCTTTTAGTTTACTTATGTAGGGCCAGAAATTAAAAACATTTTTGTCAGAAGCTGTTATTTCAGTCATTTTCCCAATCATTGTTGAGTTATATTTTTCTTGGCTAAGTAATTTTGGTTCTTTTTTATTTTGCTGTTTTTTAATTATAAAATAGACACAAAACAAAGCTGTTATTACAAAAAGTGCTATAAATGATAAGCGAAGGAAGTGATGCATTGCCATAATATTTAATATTTAAACGTGTTGACAAATTTGATTTAGCTCTACAAATCTCATAAAGGAGGATATTGCGATTACTTTAATTTCACCTCTAATATAATAAAAATTCAGCAATATTTTAGCAAAAATTTGTTTTTATTATAATATCAGTTATAGCCAAATTTTCTCATCATGGCATCTGCTATAAATATAACTTTTAAGATTCGAAATGGTTTCTTGATAATTAGGTGCTTCATAACTAAATCTTTCATGTTCCATTTGCTCTTTTTCAATGGCATTACATCCTTTTATAACTTCTCTGAGCATGTCGAGCATGGCAAGTTCTTTATTATTGGTTTTCTGAAATTTAAGTTCTACAATTTCGTCTTGAAGTTCTTCGCAATAATCAATAAGTTTCTCGACCTCAGGTTCATCTAAAAGATATTCTTTGCTTTTAAAAATTTCTCGTACTGATCTCATTTTTAATTTTTTAAATTCCAAATTTCAAATTCCAAATTCCAATTTACATCTTTGTCAAAGTTTTAAACTTTGACAAAGATTGCTAATAATTTTAAAACAAAAAAAATCCAAATCCCAATTTTAAGCTTGGAATTTGGAATTTAATCCCGAAGCTTCGGGATTGGAATTTTAACAATTATACATCATCATAATCTATATAAATAGACTCTGAAGTTGGGTGTGCCTGACAAGTCAAAATCAAGCCATCAGCGATTTCTTTATCTGTCAAAATTGAGTTTTTAGTCATTTCTGCAGAACCACTTGTAACACGAGCTAAACAGCTGCTGCAAATTCCGCCCTGGCAAGAATATGGAGCATCAATTCCTTGTTTTAGAGCCGCATCTAAGATGGTTTGCTTTTGAGACATTTCGAATGAAACTTCGTCATCATCAACCAAAACTGTAATTTTTGTATGACCTTCTAATGAATTATGGATTTGATTTTCCTGAGTTGAAGACGTAAAAAGTTCAAATTTAATAGCTGATTCTTTTACGTTTTTCTCTTTCAAAACATTAGAAACAGTATTAATCATGTCTTCCGGACCACACAAGAAAAATTTATCAAATTGAAGTTCTTTATGTTTGTTGTTCAGCACAAAATTTACTGCCGATTTTTCGATTCGTCCAAATAAAGCATTTTCGGCTTTAGCCTGACTAAAAACATAATGCACGAAAAAGCGACCTACATATTGCAATTGTAAATCATGTAATTCCTGATGAAAAATAGTTCCTTCAGGAGTTTTATTTCCATAAACTAATACAAATGAACTTTTTGGCTCACTTTTCAAGACCGATTTTATAATAGAAAGAACAGGAGTAATTCCGCTTCCTGCAGCAAAAGCAGCATAGTTTTTTTGTCTTTCAGAATCAGGTTCAAAAGTAAATTTTCCTTCCGGATGAGCAACTTCAAGAACGTCTCCGGCTTTTAATCTGGTGTTTGCAAATTCTGAAAACAAACCATTTTTAACTGATTTTACAGCAATTCTTAATTCGCCGCTTTCTGGTGAAGAGCAAATAGAGTAAGCGCGACGAATTTCTTGATTATCAAGTGTTAACTTAAGATTTACGTATTGTCCGGCTATAAATTTATAGTCTGGTTTTAATTCTTCCGGAACATTAAAAAGTACAGAAACGGCGTCGTTTGTTTCGCGTTTTACCTCTTTAATTATAAGTTTTAAAAATGAAGGCATGATTGTATATTTTATGCAAAAGTAGCAAACCACTATTAAATGACGGGTACGAAATTATTTTTTTTAACTTTTTTTGTAACGTTTTCTTACATTTGGTCTCTTACTACAAAAACCAAAACCAATTAACCATGATTAAAAAGTTTATTTACCTCGAATGGAAAGCCTTTACCAGATCGGCATCGTTTGGCAAAAGTGTAGCAATGAAAATAGTAATCGGTTTCATGATGATTTATTTTTCACTGCTTTTTATCGGAGGAGGAATTGGAGCATTTTATGTGCTTAAAGAAATGAAACTTGAACCTTTTGAAACCATTAATAAATTTTTGATTTATTATTTCTCGTTCGATTTAGTAATTCGATTGTTATTGCAGGCAATTCCGGTTCTAAATATTAAGCCTTTATTAGTCTTGCCGTTCAAAAAACCAACAATTGTACATTTCTCTTTAGGAAAAACTGCATTGTCTTTTTTTAATTGGCTTCATGCACTTTTTTTCGTTCCGTTTTCGATTGTGCTAGTTATAGAAGGCTACAGTTTTACAGGAGTAATTCTATGGAATTTGGCGATTATCGCTTTAATTTATATCAACAATTTTTTAAATATTATTTTAAGCAATATCGATAAATTGTTTGCTATTTTTCTTGCTGTAATTGTTTCTTTAGCCGGAGCACAATATTATAAGTTGTTTGATATAACGACTTTTACAACGCCAGTTTTTCTTAGATTTTATAATACAATTTGGATGTTTTTAATTCCTGTTTTAGCCTTAATTGTATTGTATCAATTTACCTTTAAGTATTTTAAGAATAATCTATTCTTGGATGCCGGACTTTCTAAAAAAGAAGATATTGCTACTACCGAAAATCTTTCGTGGTTAAATCAATTTGGAACGTTAGGAACTTTTCTTAAAAATGATATCAAATTGATTAAGAGAAACAAAAGATCTAAAACGACTATCATAATGAGCGTAGTTTTTTTGTTTTACGGACTTATATTTTTCGGAAATTCTCATCAACCGGAGGTTATGCAAATTTTTGCAGGAATATTTGTTTCGGGCGGATTTCTATTTGTCTTCGGACAATTTGTACCAAGTTGGGATAGTTCTTATTACCAATTAATGATGACACAAAATATTCCGTATCGTGGTTACATTACTTCAAAATGGTGGTTGATTGTTATTGCCACTTTTATTTCGACAATTTTAGCTTCTTTTTATATTTTTTACGGATTAGAAACGTATTTAATTATCGTAGTTGGTGCAATTTATAATATTGGAGTAAACTCTCATTTGGTGCTTTTGGGTGGTGCATTTACAAAAACACCAATTGATTTAAGTAATGCCGGAGGCGCATTTGGAGATAAAAAAGCATTTAATGTTAATTCGATGCTGCTTTCGTTGCCAAAGATATTTTTGCCATTATTACTGTATTGGATTGGACTTCATTTTGGAGATAAAACCATCGGATTAGTATTAGTTACGGGAGCTGGAGTTTTAGGATTTATATTCAAAGACAAAGTTTTTTCTTTGATCGAAAAAAGATATAAAGTCGAAAAATACAGTACCATAAGTGCTTACAAACAAAAGAATTAATTAGAAAATGTGTCAATCTGATAATTAGATAATTTTTATCTGATTGCGAACCAAATTAACGATTAACCAAATCAACAATTAAACATTTAAAAAATGATACAAGTAAATCAACTTTCAAAACAATATAACAGTACAACAGTTTTAAACATTAGCGATCTTGAAATTCCAAAAGGTCAAAGTTTTGGATTGGTCGGAAATAACGGAGCCGGAAAAACTACATTTTTCAGTTTGTTATTAGATTTGATTCAGCCTTCGACAGGATTTATTAAAAACAATGATATTCAGGTAAATACAAGTGAGTATTGGAAATCTTTTACAGGATCTTTTTTAGATGAAAGCTTCCTGATAGGATACTTAACTCCTGAGGAATATTTTTATTTTATTGGAGATTTACGCAATCAAAACAAAGCAGATATTGATGCTTTATTAACAAAGTATGAAGAGTTTTTTAATGGAGAAATTTTGAATAACAAAAAATACCTGAGAGATTTATCTAAGGGAAATCAGAAGAAAGTGGGGATAATTGCCACACTTATAGGTAATCCTGAGGTTGTTATTTTAGATGAACCTTTTGCAAATTTAGATCCAACAACTGTTAGCCGATTAAAAAAAATTATTAAAGAATTGGCCGACGATCCAAATGTTACAGTTTTGGTTTCTAGCCACGATTTGCAGCATACAGTAGAGGTTTGCGATCGAATTGTTGCTCTTAACAAGGGAGAAATTGTAAAAGACATTCAAACATCAAGAGAAACCTTACAAGAATTAGAATTGTTTTTTGCAGTATAAGTTTCTAAAATTTGAAAAAAGAAGTGTATTTTTACAAGTTAATATACTAAAAATCTTTTTTAGAAGTTAATTTGATAAACTCTTTTCTATTGAAAAAGTATACTCTAAAATATAGTTTTGTTCTCGTGATTTTACTCTTTTTGATAGCTTGTTCTACCAAAAATAATAATTTTGTGTCTCGAAATTCCCACGCTCTAAGTACAAAATATAATATTTTGTACAATGGAGGAATTGGTCTTGATAAAGGTTTAAAATCTATTCAAGGCAATAATCAGGATAACTTTTGGAAGATATTGCCTATTGAAAAAATGCAAATTGACGAGAATTTTTCTGAAGGTGAAAAAGCTAAAAATGCCAATTTTGAAAAGGCAGAAACAAAAGCTACAAAAGCTATTCAGAAACATTCAATGAATATTGGAGGAAGAGAAAAAAATTCACAAATTGATGAAGCTTATTTGATGCTAGGTAAAGCAAGATATTATGATCAGCGCTTTATTCCGGCACTTGAGGCATTCAACTATATCTTATACAAATACCCAAATAGCAGTAACATTTATACTGCAAAAATCTGGCGCGAA
Organism: uncultured Flavobacterium sp.; assembly: GCF_963422545.1. Lineage (NCBI taxonomy): Bacteria > Pseudomonadati > Bacteroidota > Flavobacteriia > Flavobacteriales > Flavobacteriaceae > Flavobacterium > uncultured Flavobacterium sp. The sequence continues at coordinate 16,868 of NZ_OY730249.1, read as the reverse complement.
AAAACCAATATGCGTTTAGGAAATGATGGTATTGTTTTAAAAAATATCAATCTATTATTAAAAAATACAGATTTAAATAAACAAACTTTTTCTGATGCGAATGCTTTACTGGCAGAAGCATTCTTACACTTGGAAGAAAAAGATAGTGCAGTAACGAAACTTAAAATTGCTGAAAAATTTACGAAGATAAACGAAGACAGAGCCCGATACCGTTTTATTTTAGGACAGCTATATCAGGAAGCCGGAAAAAAAGATAGTGCAAATTATTTTTATGATGGCGTAATTGATATGAATCGAAAAGCAGATCGAAAATACATGATGCAGGCCTATGCTAAAAAAGCAGAACTGTATGATTATGAAAATGGCGACAGAAAGTTATTTATTGAAGCCTATAATAAATTAGTAAAGGATCGCGAAAACCGTCCTTATTATGATATTCTTTTTTATGAAATGGGTATTTTTTATGATAAATATAAAGTACAGGACAGCGCCCTGATATATTATAATAAATCATTAGCCAGAAAATCTAAAGATCCATATTTAGTAGCATCGGCCTATAGAAATATTGGAAACATGTATTTCAAAAATACTGATTATACAATGGCTGCCAAGTATTATGACAGTACATTGACAAAATTAGATAAGAAAACGAGAGAATACGCTTTTATTGAGAAAAACAGAAAAAATCTTGACAACGTAATTAAGTACGAAGGAATTGCAAAACGCGATGATAGTATTATTAAAGTTAAAGGTTTGTCAGATCCGGACAGAAAAATTTATTTTGAAAATTATATTTCAGAGCTTAAAAAGAAAGATGAAGCAAAACGCATTTTAGAAGCAAAAGAAAAAGAAAAATTAGCCAACATAGACCGAAATACAAATGCTAGTAATTCGCCAGTAGCGGTTAACCCAAATTCTACAGGAATGCCTACAGATCCGAGTACACCAATGGTTCCTGGAGGAAACGAAAATGTAAGTACTTTTTACTTTTATAACCCAACAACAGTTGCTTACGGAAAACTGCAGTTTAAGAAAATGTGGGGAAATAGAACTGTAGGAGGAAACTGGAGATTAGCCGGATTAAAATCGGCTAATAATGCGGCAATGAATGACACAATAAACAAGAATCAAAATGCTGTAAGTGTATTGAAAGATACTATTGTGATTGAAAAATATACAGCCGATTTCTATGAAAAACAACTTCCAACAACGCAAGTTGCAATGGATAGTATTAACAAAGAACGTAATTTTTCATACTATCAATTAGGACTTATTTATAAAGAAAAGTTCAAAGAATACAATTTGGCGAGCGATAAATTCGAACAATTATTAAAAAATAGTCCGGAAGAAAAATTGGTTTTGCCATCGATGTATAATTTGTATAAAATATACCAGATTACAAATCCTGCTAAAGCTGAAAGAGTAAAATCTGATATTAGTTCGAATTATCCAAATTCCAGATATGCACAAATTTTAAATAATACCAGTCCGGATGATTTGGCATCACCCGAAAAAGAATACCAAAAATGGTATAAATTGTTTCAGGAAGAACAGTTTGATACTGTTTTGGATAATATTGATAATCTGATCAATCAATATTCCGGTGACGAAATTGTTTCTAAATATGAATTGTTAAAAGCAAATACTTTAGGAAAAGTAAATGGTCTGGCAGCTTATAAAAAAGGACTAGAAGGAGTTGCGGATAATTATCCAAATAGTGAAGAAGGTAAAAATGCCCGGGAAATTTTAGAGAAGCAAATTCCAAGTTTAGAAAAACTTGATTTTACAACTGTAGATAATAAAAACTGGAAAATTTTATATTTAGTTCCTAATAACGATTCTAAAACGCTTAAACAAATTGAAGAAGCTATTAGAGTATTTTTGTTAGTCGAAAATTTCGAAAGATTAACAACTTCTTTTGACAAATACAATAGAACACAAAGTTTTGTGGCTATTCATGGTTTAAAATCTGAAGCATATGCAAGAGATGTTTCAGAACTTTTAAGAAATGACCAAAAATATAAAATTGCACATCCGGCAATAATTATGTCAACAGATAATTACAAAGTGGTTCAAATTAAAAAGAACCTCGATGTCTACCTCGCCCCCAAAAACCCATAATATAATGTTTGACAAAGTAAAAAAAAACGGAACAGAACTTTTAGGAAAAACAAATCGAATTGTTGAAGGAACTTCTATTGTAGGAGACATTGTCTCAAAAGCTGATTTTAGATTAGACGGAGAATTGATTGGAAATTTTACCTCGCAAGGAAAATTAGTTATAGGAGCATCAGGAATTATAAAAGGAGAAATCGTTTGTAATAATGCTGATATTGAAGGCGAGTTTCAAGGAAAAATAAAAGTACTGGAAGTCCTTAATATAAAAGCAACAGCACGTATTCATGGAGAAGTTGCTGTTGGAAAATTATCTATCGAACCAGGAGCAGAGTTTACGGCAACTTGTGCGATGATAACAAATACCACTAAAGAAATTACAGTAAAAGATGGAAAAGGATCCGAAGAAAAACTCAAACAATAAATGGTTAGTATTTGTTAATATTCCCATTCAAATGGGAGTCATTATTTTTATATTTTCCTATCTGGGAGTTAAGTTAGATCAGAAGTATTCGGATGGTGGTTCTTTGTGGACAATTATTTTTTCTTTATTTTCGGTTTTTTTAGCACTATATAATGTTTTAAGACAAGTAAAAAATTTGAATAAATAATGAATAAAACTACTGATTTTCTAAAGTATTTCCTTCCTTTCTCTATTGTACTATTTGTTGTGCAATATTTTACCATGCAATTTTTATCTGATAAATTCGTCTTCATGTATTCGGCATGGAGCATTTATTTATTTAATATTGTTGCTACTTTTTTGGTATATCTGTTTTTGATTTTTGTAAATAACAATTTTGCAAATTATACAGGATTTGCCTTTCTTGGAGCCAGCTTTTTTCGAATGATGGCTGCCATCATTTTTTTAATTCCTTTAATAAAAGGACATGTAAAAAATCCGATAGTAGACGTAAGCACATTTTTCATTCCTTATTTTTTATTTTTACTTTTCGAAACATATTTCACAATTCGATTAATAAATAGAAGTTAATTGCTTTATTAACAGTAAGATTGCTCATAAAAAGCTTAAATATTAAAAATTACATCTATAAATTTTCAATTTTCAATTTTAAATGTACCTTTGCAAAAAATTTTTGGAACCTAAAATTAGATACAGATTTAATAATGATAATTTCAAATAAACCAGTCCAGTACTTATTAGTTACCTTATTAGCATTTACTTCGTCGATTAATTTCGCCTCAACTCCCGTTGACAGTGTTTCTGTGAAACATGAAACTGTTGAGACAACAGAAGTAAGTCATACAGATGCAAGCGGTCATGGAGAATCTGTAGGTCACGAAATAGAAAAAGAATTTAATGCTAGTGAATTGATCAATTCGCATATTGGAGATTCTCATGATTTCCATATTGCTGACTGGGATGGTCACCCAATTTCTTTTAGTCTTCCAGTTATTTTATGGACGAATAATGGATTAGAGATTTTTTCATCTGCAAAATTTCACCATGATAATTCAGGTGAGCATGTTGTTGATGCTAACGGTCAGAAATTAGTTCGTTATAAAGAAGTAATTTTTTATGCTGATAAATTTGAAACAATGACAGCTGATGAAAAAAATACTGGAGCTTTTGCTTTTGATGCAAGACCTTTAGATTTTTCTATCACTAAGAATGTTTTTTCAATGTTGATGTCAGCAATTATTTTGTTTTTCTTATTTTTTGCTGTAGCAAGATCGTACAAGAAAAACCCAAATGCACCAACAGGATTGGCTGGCTTTTTAGAGCCGCTGGTTACTTATGTTAGAGACGAAATTGCTGTTCCAAATATTGGTACAAAAAAGGCAGGTAAATATATGCCATACCTTTTAACTATCTTTTTCTTTATTTGGATTAATAACCTTATCGGATTAATTCCATTCTTCCCATTCAGTTCTAACTTAACTGGTAATATCTACTTTACATTTGTAATGGCGCTTATTACTTTTATAGTTACAACTTTAAGCGGAAACAAATCTTACTGGGGACATATTTTCAACACACCGGGAGTTCCTGTGTGGTTGGCTCCAATTATGATTCCTGTAGAAATTATCGGGATGTTGACTAAACCATTTGCATTAATGATTCGTTTATTCGCAAACATTACTGCGGGTCACATTATCATTTTGAGTTTAGTTTCTTTAATTTTCATTTTCAAAAGTATTGCAGTAGGACCAGTTGCCGGAGCATTTGTTTTGTTCATGAGTGTTTTAGAAATGTTAGTTGCTGCTTTGCAAGCGTATGTATTTACTTTGCTTTCAGCATTATTTATTGGTCAGGCTGTTGAAGAGCACGATCATCATTAATTAGAGTTTTATTAATTATTAACTATATAAATTTATTATTATGGTATTAGCTGGAATCGGAGCTGGATTAGCTGTAATTGGTGCAGGTCTTGGTATTGGAAAAATTGGTGGTTCTGCAATGGACGCTATCGCTCGTCAACCAGAAGCTGCTGGAAAAATCCAGACTGCTATGATTATTGCTGCTGCACTTATTGAAGGTGTTGCTCTTTTCGCAGTAGTTGTTGCGTTAATCACAAACGCATAATTAAAAAAATAAAAACTTCCTGTAGCGGTTGGCTTCAGGAAGTTTTTTCAAAAAAACGACAAACAATTTTTAAATATATACTGTTATGCAATTAACTTCACCAGAAAGTTTAATTTTTTGGACAACAATTATCTTTATTGTTTTCTTCTTCCTTTTGGCAAAATTTGCTTGGAAACCTATTTTGGGGGCTGTAAAAAGTCGTGAGGAATCTATTAACAATGCTTTGGCATCTGCAGAAGCAGCGCGTTTAGAAATGCAAAATTTAACTGCAGATAATGAGCGTATCTTAAAAGAAGCTCGTGCAGAACGTGATGCTATGTTGAAAGAAGCTCGCGAAATGAAAGAACAAATAATTGCTGATTCTAAAAACGAAGCACAGGCGCAAGGTCAAAAATTGATCGCACAAGCTAAAGTTGCTATCGAAAATGAAAAAAATGCAGCTATGGCTGAATTGAAATCTCAAGTTTCAACTTTATCATTAAGCATTGCTGAAAAATTATTGAAAGAAGAATTATCTAGCAAAGAATCTCAAACTAAATTAGTTGAGAAAATGTTAGACGACGTAAAGTTAAACTAAGATTATGGCAAGTACAAGAGCAGCAATTCGTTATGCAAAGGCAATTCTAGACTTAGCAAACTCTAAAGGTGTTGCCGAAGCTGTAAATAACGATATGAAATCGATTGCGTCAACAATTGATGATAATGCAGAATTGAGTACCTTTATTCAAAGTCCAACTGTAAAAGTTGAAGTTAAAGAAAGTGCTCTTTTAGAAGTTTTTGCAAATGTAAATGGTGTAACTAAAGGGTTATTTCATTTATTGTTTGAAAACAAAAGATTTGAGATTCTAGAGGGAATTGCTTTAGAATACATTAAATTATTTGATGAAAGTAATGGTGTTGAAACAGCAAAAGTTACTACTGCTATTCCTATGGATGCTGCATTAGAAGCTAAAGTTTTGGCTAAAATTGCAACATTGTCAGATAAAAAAATAACAATAGAAAATATTGTAGATCCATCAATTATTGGAGGATTTATTTTAAGAATAGGTGATCAACAATACAATGCATCTATTGCAAACAGATTGTTGGTATTAAAAAGAGAGTTAAGTAATTAGTTTTATTACACATAAAAGTGTCTAAATTATAAATTTAAGATGGCGGAAATCAAACCTGCTGAAATTTCAGCAATATTAAGAAAGCAAGTAGAAGGTTTTGAATCTGGTGCTACGCTAGAGGAAGTAGGAACGGTACTTCAAGTTGGAGATGGTATTGCTCGTATTTACGGGCTATCTAATGTACAATACGGTGAGTTAGTTGAATTTGAAAACGGACTTGAAGCTATTGTATTGAACCTTGAAGAGGATAATGTTGGTGTGGTACTTTTAGGACCATCAACTGGAATCAAAGAAGGTTCAACAGCAAAAAGAACACAACGTATTGCTTCTCTTAAAGTAGGTGAGCAAATGGTAGGACGTGTAGTTAACACTCTTGGTTTTCCAATTGATGGAAAGGGACCAATTGGTGGAGACTTATACGAGATGCCTCTAGAAAGAAAAGCTCCTGGAGTTATCTTCCGTCAACCAGTAACTGAACCATTACAAACAGGTATTAAAGCTGTTGATGCTATGATCCCGGTTGGTCGTGGACAACGTGAGCTTGTTATTGGTGACCGTCAAACAGGTAAATCAACTGTTTGTATCGATACAATCTTAAATCAAAAAGAATTTTACGATGCAGGAAAACCTGTATTTTGTATATATGTTGCAATTGGGCAAAAAGCTTCAACTGTAGCAGGAATTGCTAAAATGTTAGAAGAAAAAGGTGCAATGGCTTATACAGTTATTGTTGCAGCTAATGCTTCTGATCCAGCTCCAATGCAAGTTTATGCTCCTTTCGCAGGTGCTGCAATTGGAGAGTATTTTAGAGATTCAGGTCGTCCGGCTTTAATTGTTTATGATGATTTATCTAAACAAGCTGTTGCTTACCGTGAGGTTTCTCTTTTATTAAGAAGACCACCGGGACGTGAGGCATATCCTGGAGACGTTTTCTACTTACACTCTCGTTTATTAGAGCGTGCTTGTAAAGTAATTGCAGATAATGGAATTGCTAAAAACATGAACGATTTACCAGATTCTATTAAGTCTATCGTAAAAGGTGGTGGTTCATTAACTGCTTTACCAATTATCGAAACTCAGGCTGGTGACGTTTCTGCATATATCCCAACAAACGTAATTTCGATTACAGATGGTCAGATTTTCCTTGATGGAGATTTGTTCAACTCTGGAGTTCGTCCTGCGATCAACGTAGGTATCTCTGTATCTCGTGTTGGAGGTAATGCTCAGATAAAATCTATGAAAAAAGTTTCTGGAACTTTAAAATTAGACCAAGCTCAATTCCGTGAATTAGAAGCTTTCGCTAAATTTGGTTCTGACTTAGATTCTGTTACTTTAAACGTAATTGAAAAAGGAAAAAGAAACGTTGAAATCTTGAAACAAGGTTTGAACGATCCTTATCCAGTAGAAAATCAAGTAGCTATTATTTATGCAGGTTCTAAAAACTTATTGAAAAGTGTTCCTGTAAATAAAGTAAAAGAATTTGAAGCTGATTTCTTAGCTTACTTAAACAGTAAACATAAAGATACGCTTAACGCGTTGAAAGCTGGTAAGTTAGATGACAACATTACAGATGTTATCGAAAAAGCAGCAAAAGAAATTTCAGCAAAATATATCTAATTAGATAATTCGTAAATTAGATAATTAGAAAATATCTCAGGAGACTTTCTAATTATCTAATTTTCAAATTGTCACATTTTTTTAATCGACAAATGGCAAATTTAAAGGAAATCCGTAATAGAATTACTTCCGTTTCATCGACGATGCAAATTACATCGGCTATGAAAATGGTTTCTGCAGCAAAGCTTAAGAAAGCACAAGATGCAATCACTGCGATGCGCCCTTATGCCGAGAAATTAACGGAGTTGTTGCAAAATCTTTCTGCTACACTTGATGGTGAAGTTGGAGGAGATTATACAACACAACGTGAAGTAAAAAAAGTATTGCTTGTTGCTATAACTTCAAACAGAGGTTTATGTGGAGCATTCAATTCAAATATTATTAAAGAAGTTAAAAACCGTTCTGCTTTTTACGAAGGAAAACAAGTTGATGTTTTCCCTATTGGTAAAAAAGGAAATGATGTACTAAGTAAAACTTATAAAGTACACGGTCACCATAATGCAATTTTTGATCATTTAACTTTTGAAAATGTTGCTGGAATTGCTGAGAGTTTGACTGAGAAATTTTTATCAGGAGAATATGACAGAATCGAATTGATCTACAATCAGTTTAAGAATGCTGCGACACAAATTGTTCAAACTGAGCAGTTTTTGCCATTAGCTCCAATTAAATCTGATGCATCAGTTTCTGCAGGAGACTATATTTTTGAACCTTCAAAAGAAGAAATTGTGTTGACTTTGATTCCAAAATCATTAAAAACTCAATTATACAAAGGTATTCGTGATTCATTTGCTTCAGAACATGGAGCGCGTATGACAGCAATGCACAAAGCAACTGACAACGCAACTGATTTGAGAAACCAATTAAAATTGACTTATAATAAAGCACGTCAGGCAGCTATTACAAACGAGATCCTTGAAATCGTTGGTGGAGCAGAAGCTTTGAACGGATAAGATAAATTTTTTATAAAATTTAAAAGAGCCAACATTAATTTGTTGGCTCTTTTTTTGTTTCTACTAATTGTTAATGAAAATATAGCAAAGTATTTTTTATATGTTCTTTAAATTAAACTTTTAGGTTAATTCTTATTTGTTTCTGTTATTTATCCAAATACATACTTTCATTTTGACATTTTGGACAATTTACTGTTAAAAAACTATTTCGTTTTGATCCTCTTTTTAACATTAGAGTAGTTATGGTTATTATTTATTGCTATGGTAAAGAGTATTTCTTCTTTCTTTAAGGAATAGAAATAGTTAGATTTTAAAGATTAATCTAAGCAGAGTTCACAAAGAAGATTCTACGTAAATATACTTCTTTTTATTGTATCACTTATTCAAAAGATCTATTTGAGTTTTTATCGTTTTGATGATTTTTGATCAAATTTTATTGAATTTGTTGATAAATATTTTGGCTTTTACGGAAACCCACATTTTTACTCAATTTGCTTTTTGTATCATTGTATGTTTAAAATTTAAATAAGAATATTATAATGGCAATAAATTTACAAAAAGGACAAAAGATTGATATTGGTTTGTCTAGAATTTCTGTAGGGTTAGGATGGGATCCTAATGAAGGTACAGGGCATGAATTTGATTTAGATGCTTCTGCTATAATGATTAACTCTGATCGTAAACTTTTAGGCGAAAAATACTTTATATTTTATAATAATCTAACCTCTCCTGATGGGGCGTTAGAGCATACAGGAGATGATCCTACAGGTGGTAATAGTGATGGTGATGATGATGAAGCTATTAAAGTTGATTTAAGTAAAATCGACACAAATGTGCAAGAAATTCTTTTTGTAGTTACCATTGAAGATTTTGAAAGAAGAAGACAAAATTTTGGACAGGTAAGAAACTCTTATATCAGAATTGTGGATGATGCAAATGGACAGGAAATTGCTAAATATGAATTAGACGAAGATTTTTCAGTTGAGACTGGAGTTGAATTTGGAAGACTGTATAAACGAAGCAATCAATGGAGATTTGAAGCTTCAGGAATTGGATATAAAGCAGATCTAGGCTTTTTCCTTGAAAAATATTATTCGGGAGAGATAATAAAATAGATCAGTTAACAACGAAGTATATAGTGCAATACATTTTAAGCTATTATATTTTATGATTTAAAAGTATATTTTGAAACTAAATTATAAAAATTACAACCATTTTTCTTTTGATTTATGGTTAACATTAATAAGATCTAATCCTGAATTTAAAAGGAAGAGAAATTCATTATTTAAAGACTTTTTTGAAATAAATGCGCCTATCGAAAAAGTAACTGAGGTAGTACGCTATTATGATGTTTTGTGCAATAATATTAACGAAAAAACAGGATTAAATATAAGTACGTACGAGATTTATTACCTAATTTTAGGAGCCCTCGAAGTAGATTTAGAATCAAACGGATTAGAAAGATTAACTGCGTTTTATGATAAGACAGAAGTTTTATTTTTTAATAATAAACCAGAATTGATTTTTCCTGACATTAAACTTCAGTTTGAAGAAATAGTTGCAGAAGGAAAATCTATTAATATATTGAGTAATACTGGATTCATAAAAGGGAGAAGCTTAAGGAAACTGATGGCACATTATGAATTGGCAGATTTTATTTCCTTTCAGATTTATTCTGATGAAGTTGGATTTTCTAAACCAAACAAAGAAATTTTTCAGTTGGTTTTTGATCAGGTAAAAGAGTCAAAAAAAATACAAAAAAATGAAGTGCTGCATATAGGGGATAATAGTATTGCAGATTATAACGGTGCTGTCAATTTTGGATTTGAAGCGCATCTATTAAAAAATTAAAAGTGAATAAAAATTATAGCCTACATAAAATTATCGACAAAGATAATTGTCCATTTAAAGAAAAAGAATACAGCCGATTTAAATTTGGGGACAGATTCTATGCAGAAAAATTTGCCAAAGATTTATTTGTCGGATTTGTAGATCAGTTTAGAGAATTACTTCTTTCAGATGAAGAGATTGTTATTTTACCAAGTCCATATTTGTCAATACCAACTGCTTCAAACTTTTTATGTTACTACTTCAAAAAAGAATTAAACAGTTTTTTATTTAGAAATGGTAAAAAAGCTAGTATAGAGTCAAAGATCTATAGAAATCAAACTTACGTTACAGACTATGGAAATTTAGATTTTAACGAAAGGGTCAATTTAATATCTAATGATACCTATTATATTGATCGAAATTTCATTAATAATAAACTCTGCATTTTTGTTGATGACATTAAAATAACCGGAAGTCATGAACATACCGTAAATAAAATATTGAATCAGTATGAGGTAAACGGAGATTTTATTTTTGTTTATTTTGCAGAACTGGCTAATAAAGATATTCATCCAAAAATTGAAAATCATTATAATTATTTTGATATTAAAAACGTAGAGGATATTATTTCGGTTATTAACAGCGAACATTTTCAATACAATACCAGAATAGTAAAATTCATTTTAAGTTTAAACGAAGATGAGTTTGGGTTTTTAATAAATAGCATTTCTTCTAAAAAAAGCGATGAATTATTTCATTTGGCGATAAGCAATAATTACCACCAGATTTTAGAATATAAAACAAACATTAATGTAATAAAAATAGAGTAAAACTATGGCTATCAACTTACAAAAAGGACAGCGCGAAAATATAAACGCTCCAAAATTTACAATTGGTTTAGGATGGGATACAAACAACAGCACCACAGGATCAAGTTTTGACCTTGATGCATCTGTTTTTATATTAGGTGATAACAGAAAAATTTTATCTGATTCTCATTTTGTTTTTTACAATAACCTGAAATCTCCAGATGAGGCCGTTATACATACAGGCGATAATTTAACTGGAGATGGTGATGGAGATGATGAGCAGGTAAAAATTGACCTTACCAAAATAAACCCGGCTGTAAAAGAAATTTGTATTGTTGTTACGATTCATGATGCTGTAAGCAGAAAACAAAATTTTGGACAGGTAAGAAACTCGTTTATCCGAATTGTAGACGACAGTAATAATGCCGAAATGGTAAAATACGAATTAGAAGAAGACTTCTCTATAGAAACTGCTGTTGAATTTGGAAGAATTTACAATAAAGAAGGGCAATGGAAATTTGAGGCAATGGGTGTTGGAATGAAAGGCGGATTAGAAGATTATTTAAATAAATATAACTAAAAACATGGCAATTAACTTAGAAAAAGGACAACGTATAAATCTTGAAAAAAGTAATGGTTCTAAATTACAAAACATTTGTGTTGGTGTAAATTGGGGCGCAATTGAGAAAAAAGGTTTTTTTGGAACTAAAAAAGAAGCGGTAGATTTAGATGCAAGTTGTGCCGTTTATGACGACAAAAAAAATCATATTGATTCTGTAAACTTCAGAAAATTAATTTCAAACGATCGTGCTATTAAACACAGCGGAGATGATTTAACAGGAGATTTAAATGGAGATGATGGTTTAGACAACGAAGTAATTACTTTAGATTTTTCGCAATTATCACCAGCTGCAAACCATGTTGCATTTTTCATCAACAGTTTTAGAGGACAGGATTTTAAAGATATTCCTTTTGCTTCTATCCGTATCTACGAAGGAACACCTACAAGAGTAAGCCAGGAATTTGCACGTTTCGATGTGGCAAACGATGCAACTTTTGCTGGAAACGTTTCTATGGTTTTAGGTGTATTTTATAAAAGAAATGAGGAGTGGAAATTTAGCGCAGTTGGAGTTCCAACAAATGATAAAAAGTTAGAGCAGACTATCGTTACAATTCAACAAAACCACCTATAATCTAAAATGGAAGAAAATCAATTAGTTACTCAGGAAAATACCGCTTTGATTGACAAAGATGGTAATGTGAATTTAACTTCAATCTCAGAAGCTGAAGTAAATAATTTCAAATCAATTTCGAACCAGTTAAACGAAAATGATGCGAATTCGATTTTAAACTATGGAGCCGAAATTCAAAATTCGATAGCCAAACAAAGTGATACTTTCTTAACTAATGTTAGAACATATAACTCTGGTGAAGTAGGAACTTTGATCAATGATTTGTTGACAGAATTAAATTATGTTGATGTAGATCAGCTTGATCAGGGGCCGTTTAAACGTTTTCTTTCTAAAATCCCATTACTAAATAAATTAGTAATCGATGTAAAAAAGCTATTCCAGCAATACGATAAAATTACTGTTAATATTGACAAAATCAGTAATAAGGTAAAAGCCGGAATGATCAATTCTGTAAAAGACAACAGCGCACTTCAAACCATGTTTGACGGAAATGTTGGCCTTATTAAAGAAATGGAAAAACACATTATTGCAGGTCAGATTCGTTTTAAAGAATTAAACGAAGAACTTGCTGTAATGGAAGGAAATCCGGCTCAGTATCAGGATTATCAAATTTCAGACAAAAGAAACTTCATCAATCGTCTTGACAAACGTTTAGCCGATATGAAAATTGTTCGTTTCATTATGCTGCAATCTTTAGCGCAAATACGTGTGGTTCAAAATAACAACACATCAATTGCCGAAAAAGCCCAGTCTATCCTGACTACAACAATGCCAGTTTGGAAAAACCAGCTTACTCTTGCCGTGGCACTTCAAAGACAAAAACAAAATATTGAAGTACAGCGAAGAGTATCTGAAACTACAAATACCATTTTACAGAAAAATGCAGAAATGCTAAAACAAAATAGTATTGAGGTTGCCAAAGAAAATGAAAATACAGTCGTTTCATTAGAGACATTAAAAATGACGACCAAATCATTAATAGATACTTTAACCGAAGTAAAACAAATTCACGAACAAGGTACAGCAACCCGCAGACAGCTTGACGAAGGATTACAAAACCTTGAAGTGGAATTGAAAAAGGGGGTTATAAGTTAAAAAGAATAAGGAATTAACGGAATGCAGCAAGAGGAAGAGGAAAGGTACGTTCAGATAATAAAAGATAGTAACAGAAAGCTTGTGGTTTTAAAATTGTTATCCAATTTTTTTAACCACAAGGATTTTGTTGGCGTTTTGGTAAGGACAAAAGTAATTCATTCCCTTTTTCAAAAGAATCAATCATTAGATATTAATAAACTTGAATTGTTTCATATTCAGTATACAAATAGTCTGATTGATTTGTTTCAAAAAATAAAAAAATCTAAAGAACAGCAGTATACTCTCATTTCAGATGAAATATATATCAACGGAGATATAATTTCAAAAATGAATTTTGAAATAGGAGAAGAAAAATTCTCTGATCAAACAAAAGAGCATGCTCAAAAAATGTCTAAAAAAATTGAACAGCTGTATCAGATTTTTGCAACTGACAGTAATAGTTTTTTTGACTGGAAAGATATAATGTCTTTTTCTGATGGAATTAAATCAGAATATTATAGAGAGATTGATATCAACCAATATGAAAAACTGACTGCAGCTAATAAAAAAAATTACGAAAACAAGTACGTTAAGTTTGAGAAAAAACTCTTAGGCCGACTTAATATACTCAATTTTAAGATTAAATTTTTGTGTGGTTTAGTTTGTAATAATGAGATCATTGAGGTGTATGAATTTAGAGATTCTAACGATAAATTTATTTTTGTTGGAAACGAAAAATCTTTTTCTCTCATCGAAAATGATATGGAAAAAGTAGTAAATCTTTCAAAAAATAATTCGGCCAAAGAAGAAATTATTGCGCAGTTGAAAGATAAAAATACTTTGCTGGAATTAGAATTAAGCACAATTAAAACCTCTCTTCCGGAAAGTGTGCAAGAGGTTTTAAAAGATTATTTAAATAAAATATCGTCCGTAGACTTTTTAGAAGATTTACAAAACGTTGACGAGCAAACGAATATTTTAAAAACAATGTTGAATATTAATATTAATTAAAGAATAAATAAAATGGCAATTAACTTAGAAAAAGGTCAAAGACAAAGTATTGACGCACCAAAATTTATTGTAGGACTTGGATGGGATAGTAACTCAAGTAATACAGGTTCAGATTTTGACTTAGATGCTTCCGTTTTTTTGGTTGGTGCAAATGGCAAAATTCCAAATGACAACCATTTCGTTTATTACAACAATCTAAAATCGCCTGATGGAGCTGTAACTCATACTGGAGACAACTTAACAGGCGCAGGAGATGGTGATGATGAAAAAATACAAATCGATTTATCTACAATATCTCCGGATGTTCACGAAATTTCATTTGTTGTAACAATTCACCACGCCGATACAAAAAGACAAAACTTTGGACAAATTAGAAATTCATATATCAGAATTCTGGATCAAACCAATACAGAATTAGTTAAGTATGAACTTGATGAAGATTTTTCTATAGAAACTGCAGTGGAGTTTGGAAGAATTTATAAAAGAAATAATGAGTGGAAATTTGAAGCAGTTGGTATTGGAATGAAAGGCGGCTTACAAGATTATCTAAATAAATATAATTAATTTAAACCCTATTAAAAACTATGGCAATTAACTTAACCAAAGGACAAAAAATTGATTTAAGAAAAACAAGCGGCGAAACATTAACAAATTTCTGCGTTGGTGTAAACTGGGGAGCAATCGAAACCAAAGGATTCTTAGGATTATCAAAAAACGTAGTAGAAATCGACTTAGATTTGAGCTGTGTGCTAATTGACGATCAAAATAAACTTTGTGATCATTTATATTCTCCGTTATACAGAGTAGAAGTATTACAGCAATTTGGGCTTCCAAAAGGTAAATTGCTTAGTGTTGATGGAGCTTTAAAACATACCGGAGATGACCTTGCAGGAGACACAGGCGGAGATGATGGTTTGGATAATGAAATTATTACAGTTGACCTTTCTAAAGTTGATGCAAAAGTTAATCAGATATTTTTCTTTTTAAATAATGCAGGAAAAGAAGATTTCTCTCAAATTCCTTACGCAAAAATCAGAATGTACGAAGGTACTCCAACACGTGTAGTTTCAGAATTTGCTTCGTATAATGTTTCTGCAGATTCACAATATGTAAACAAGCGTTCGATCATTATGGGTAAACTTTACAAACGTAATGGAGAATGGAAATTTAGTGCAATTGGAGACCCAACAGATGATACTTTCTTAGGTCAGACTATTCATAAAATTGTTCAGTCTTATCTGTAATGCAAATCAAAAACATTGAAGGACTAAGAGTTTCACAAGTTAGAGATCTGGTTCATCAAGGAGGGAAATTTGTAGTATTTCCATACACGGTTTCATTTATATTAATGACCCTGAAAAGAAGTTCTGATATCTATTTTATCAGACCTGACGAAAATACTTTTAAGTATTCTTACGGATATGTATTTCTAAATTTAATTATTGGCTGGTGGGGAATTCCTTGGGGACCAATTTATACAATTGGTTCAGCGTATCATCATGCAGTTGGAGGCAAAGATTTGACCCAGGCAGTTATGAGTCACTTAACGCAGCATGATCCCGAAGCCAATACTAATACATATAATATCAATGGTATCGAAAGCTCTAATCAGGCAGGCGATACTAATGAAACACCAATCTACAATATTCCTGTATAAATAAATTTTACCATGAGAAGACTGCCTGTATATTTATTATTAGACACATCTGGATCAATGACCGGAGAGCCTATTGAAGCTGTTAAAAATGGCGTTCAAATGATGATTAGTTCGTTAAGACAAAATCCGCAAGCCATTGAAACTGCTTTTTTAAGCGTAATAACCTTCGATACTACAGCGCAGCAAATTATTCCGTTAACAGATTTAGCCTCTTTTCAAATGGTTGATCTTAAGGCGACAGGCGTAACTGCACTGGGTGAAGCATTAAAATTAACTGCACAAAAAATAGAAACTGAAGTTGCTAAAACAACAACAGAACAAAAAGGAGATTGGAAACCACTGGTTTTTATTATGACCGATGGAATCCCTACTGATAATTGGGAAAACGGCCTGAATGAGTTTAAAAAAGCAAAAGTAGCGTTTACAGTTGCCTGTGGTGCAGGCGGTGGTGCCGATACTGCAATTTTAAAACAAATTACAGATAATGTAGTCAGTCTAGATACTGCGGATAGTGCTAGTATTGGCAAGTTTTTTCAATGGGTAACCGCTTCAATTGGAGTAACTTCAACAAAAGTGGAAGATTTTGGTAAAGAATTTACAAATTTTAAAGAATTACCTCCGCCGCCGTCTGAATTAAACATCGTAGTTTAAAATTCAGAAAGGCGGAGTTTTATAATACCGTTTTTTAATTTATTTTTTTTTGTATTACATCTTTTTGATAGAAGTTATACGCATTGACTATGCCTATAAGTTTCTGCCAAATAGTTTTGAGCGTTAGGTAATTTCGTTTATTAAATCATTTTCTTTAAAGTATATGAGAAGACTACCAGTTTATTTTTTATTAGATACATCAGGTTCGATGTATGGAGAGCCAATTCAAGCTTTAAATAATGCTTTAAGCGGTATGATTAATACATTACGTTCTGATGCCCAGGCGTTAGATTCT